>NZ_KV817726.1:0-44680 GCF_001814765.1 Enterococcus sp. HMSC061C05 | reverse complement strand
CGAGAAACTGGCTTTTGAACACCGTTTATCTAGAGGTTGTAAGCCTACCGTTTAACTCTAAGTCACAAGAAACGATTTCAAAAAACAGCTTTTCATGTTTTATGAGTAGTGTGACTTGTGACTGAGGAGTTGGTAGGAGAGCGCCGGTTACCCAATAGATAGGCCCTTTATGGTCTATCTATTTTTTTATCCAAAGAACACCGTAATGAAAGAAAATCACTTGTTTTGTTGAAAAAATGGGTCTACTGGGATAAACTGAAATCAGCAAACTATATTTAGGAGTGACGCAGTTGGACGCACGTTATGCAATTATTTTGGCGGCAGGGAAAGGTACCCGCATGAAGTCAAAATTATATAAAGTTTTACATCCCGTCTCTGGTAAACCTATGGTAGAACATATAATCAATCGGGTTAGTGAAACGAAACCAGATGAAGTGATTACCATCGTTGGACACGGAGCAGAACAAGTCAAAGCACAACTAGGAGAGCGCAGTAAATATGCGTTACAGGCGGAGCAATTGGGAACAGGACATGCTGTTTTGCAAGCCGCTTCTTTCTTGGAAGGAAAAAAAGGAACGACGTTAGTTATCAGTGGCGATACACCATTATTGTCTACTGAAACGCTGAACAATCTTTTTGAATATCACCAAGGAAAAAATGCAAGTGCGACGATCTTGACGGCACAAGCAGAAAACCCAACAGGATATGGTCGGATCATTCGTGACCATATTGGGATCGTAGAAAAAATCGTGGAACAAAAAGACGCAACACCAGAAGAAGCACTTGTACAAGAAATCAATACAGGAACATACTGTTTTGACAACGAAGCTTTGTTCGATGCGTTAAGCAAAGTCGGAACAAACAATGCTCAAGGTGAATACTATCTGACAGATATCATCGAAATCTTAAAAGAAGAAGGCAATACAGTTGCTGCTTATCAAACAGATGATTTTGAAGAATCAATGGGAGTCAATGATCGGATCGCGTTAGCTAAAGCAAATGAGATCATGAGAAAGCGGATCAACCAGATGCATATGGTCAATGGCGTAAGCTTTGTCGATTCAGCAACGACATACATCGATGCAGGCGTAGAGATTGGTCCAGACACATTGATCGAAGCAGGTGTACAAATCCAAGGCAATACAGTCATCGGTTCTGATTGTGTCATCGGGGCACATTCAAAAATCGTAGACAGTAGGATTGAGGATCACGTCGTCATTGAAAACTCAGTCATTGAAAGCAGCCATGTCAAGAAACATGCAGATGTGGGACCTTATGCACATTTACGACCAAAAGCTGAAATTGGCGAAAACGTTCATATCGGAAACTTTGTGGAAGTGAAAAATGCTCAAATCGGCAAAGGAACGAAAGTCGGTCACTTGACTTATGTTGGTGATGCTACGTTGGGAGAAGAGATCAATGTCGGATGTGGTGTTGTCTTCGTCAACTATGATGGAAAGAACAAGCATCATACGACTGTCGGCGACCACAGCTTTATTGGTTCTAGCACGAATATCATCGGACCTGTCGAGGTAGCTAAAAACAGTTCGATTGCTGCCGGGTCAACAATTACAGACGATATTCCAGAATATGCGCTGGCAATTGCGAGAGCAAGACAAGTCAATAAAGAAGGATATGCAAAAAAACTCCCTTATCTAAACTAAGACTTTTGCAAAATCACTTGATTTATTTAAAAAATATGACTACTATTTATTAGGTAGAATTCTAGAGTTGTGAAAAAGAAAGTGGAGGTCCCCATGTCAAAACATTACTTTGACCCAAGATTAAAAATTTTTGCGTTAAATTCCAATCGCCCATTAGCAGAGAAAATTGCAGCAGCAGTCGGTGTCGAGTTAGGAAAATCATCTGTTACTCAATTTAGTGATGGAGAAATTCAAGTAAACATTGAAGAAAGTATTCGTGGATCGCATGTCTATGTGATCCAATCAACGAGCAGCCCAGTCAATGATAACTTGATGGAGTTGCTGATCATGATTGATGCACTGAAACGAGCAAGTGCAAAAACAATCAACGTAGTCATGCCTTATTATGGTTATGCGCGTCAAGATCGTAAAGCACGTGCACGGGAACCAATCACAGCGAAATTAGTAGCAAACATGATCCAAAAAGCCGGTGCAACACGAATGCTGACTTTGGACCTTCATGCAGTCCAAATCCAAGGTTTCTTTGATATTCCAGTCGATCATTTGATGGGTGCGCCACTTATTGCTAATTATTTCTTGGAAAAAGGAATCAAAGGCGATGATGTTGTCGTTGTTTCACCAGACCACGGTGGCGTTACACGAGCACGTAAATTAGCGGAATTCTTGAAATCTCCGATTGCGATCATCGACAAACGCCGTCCAAAAGCAAATGTTGCAGAAGTAATGAACATCATTGGACAAGTCAAAGGCAAAACTTGTGTACTGATCGACGATATGATCGATACAGCAGGTACGATCACATTGGCTGCCAATGCTTTGAAAGAAGCTGGTGCAACAAGTGTGTATGCTTCATGTACCCATCCAGTATTATCTGGTCCTGCTTTACAAAGAATAGAAGATTCAGCTATCGAGCGACTAGTTGTCACAGACTCGATCTATCTTCCAGAAGATCGTAAAATCGATAAAATCGATGAAGTAAGTGTTGGCGGACTAATGGGAGATGCAATCAAACGTATCCATGAAAACAAACCAGTTAGTCCATTATTTGAAACAAAAAATAAATAATAAATAAACTCACAAAGGGGAGTCCAATTGGGCTGAGATTGAATCTACTTCTAAACCCTTCGTACCTGTTTCGGTTATGCGAGCGTAGGAATTGTGAAAAAACAGCTGTTTGAAAATTTTCGAAAGCTGCTTCCTCCTTTGTGACTTTTTTATTCAAAGGAGGAAGTTTTTTTATGGGAAAAAATAGAGTTTGGGTAGAAGGAACGATTGTTGCAGCGTTAGCGATGGTCCTGTCATTGATACCAATCCAGATCGGCAGCAGCTTTTCTATTTCATTGGGGCAGATTCCGTTGACGCTTTTTGCGTTAAGAAGAGGGACAAAGGCAGGGATGCTGGCAGGTTTCATTTGGGGGATCTTACACTTTCCGTTGGGACAAGTTTATTATTTAAGTGTCGTTCAAGTGTTGATTGAGTATCCGATTGCTTATACTTTTGCAGGTGCAGCAGGGCTCATGGCTTCAAATGTCCAAAAAAGCTATGCAGATGGAAATACGAAACAAATCAGAAAAAACATAGTGTTTGGTGCATTGATTGGCGCACTTTCCAGATATTTTTGGCATTTTATTGCGGGAGTTGTTTTCTGGGGAGCCTATGCACTATGGGGGATGAATCCTTGGCTCTTTTCTTTCGTAATGAATGGTGCTAGCGGGTTGAGCACAGCGATTGTGACGATGATCGTTTTATTAGGGATCCAACAAACGATTCCATCGCTTTTTGTGCCAGATAAACGACAGAATCTTTAAATAAAAAAGGAAACAAAAAACTTGAGACAGAATCATGTCCTAAGTTCCTTGTTTCCTTTTTGTTTTTCGGTAAGAAATAGATTCACTTCAATGGCAGATAAGAAAGACCGGCATCTTCTACCAATTGCCAGCGCCGATCGTTGACAGAGTAGATTAAAGTAGCGACGACTTCTTCTTCCCGATACCGAGTACCTTTCAATTTCCAAATATAGTCCTCAATCACATAAATAGGAATACGGTATTCGTCATCGATCAAACCAACTTGATCAAAAGAAAAAATGATCCCTTCCTGCATTAAATTACGCATTTCTTTCAATAATTCCACACTGATTTTTTCAACAGGAGTTTCCTTTTTAAAAAAGGATTTTTTTACATTGATCTTATCTGACAGGATAGAACTTAATTTACTAGCAAAAATCCTGTAAAATTCATCTAAATAGCGATAATAAATTCGGTTCAATTGATCGTTCAGATCGAAGTACACGAAATTATTTTGTAGCTTATAAAAAAATGGTGAGTGGAGATGTGTTTTCATATGGCCAAAATATAACAATTCTGAAATTTCTAAAGGTGTCAATTCTTTCAGCATCGTTAAATCAGTAAAGTCGATCCACTTCAATTCATCGAATCCACGCCTGTTTCGAGAAGAGGAAAAGAAACGCTGGATATTTTCTGTACCACGGATTACTTTCAGTCCTGTATGAGATTCGTATTCTCCAGCAGAAGCAGATGGATCAAGCAAGAGCAAGTTTTGAGGAAAATGCACGATACTGTTCGCAAAATCAGTAGCAGTCAGTCCTTTTGTTAAAACAGCATTACTTGTGGTATCAATATGTACATAAACTGACTCAGTCATCATGTTCCTCCTCTTATTTCCTCTTAATCTCTTTTATTTTACAACATTTGCATAAAAAAAGCTTGTTTCTTTTATTTTAAAATTCCATTACAAAATCACGTTTTCATTGAAAATACTCTCATTTTCAATTAATTTTTGTATTTTTTATTTAAAGGCGGTTTTATGAATTGTTTTCTTATGGAATATCCAAAGTCGAATACGATACTCATGAACTTTTTTCGACGTACTGGTATACTTGAAGAAAAAGGAGAAAGCGATGGAGATAAAAAAAGTTTACTTTTCACAGAAAATGTCGCTGTATTCGCGTATCAACCAAGCAAAACAACCTCTTCCGTTTTTTCAAAGCCATCAAGAAAGTAGAGAAGCATTTTGGCGTTCTGCAAAAAAGCAATGTGCCTTTGAAGCAGTATCAAAAAAATATACCATCTATTTTACTATTGATAAAAGTAGAGAAGATGTTATTTTTAATAACTTGCTGATCGAAGGCGAAACTTTTGAATGGCAAAAACTTTTTCAGCATATGGAAGCTTGCGCTCGTTTTTTTATTAAAGAAAACTGTTGTTTTTTATTTCAATCTCCTCTATCAGAAGAATGGTTGCGTATTTTTCATAAAAACGGCTATCAAGGAACCATGCAACTAAATAAAAAGCTGGTCTATCACACAGCACTTGTATTAGGAGGAGGGGGAGCACACGGTGCCTATCAGATTGGTGTATGGCAGGCGCTGAAGGAACATAACATCCAATTTGAAATCATCACTGGGACCTCGGTAGGTGCGCTGAACGGCGCATTGATTTTACAAGGAGACATGGAAAAAGCTGTGGGTTTATGGAAAAAGCTATCAACCAGACAAGTGCTTGCGTTACCAGAAATGGCTGACGTAGAAGACTTGCGTGAACGTTTCTATCAAGAAAGACGCCAAATGACGAAAACGGCACTAGTTGAAGGTGGGGTTTCGTCTGCGCCATTGGAAAAGCTGGTCAAGGAAAATTTAGATTTGTCTTTGCTCAAATACAATTCCAAAATACGTTTATACACGGTGTCTACTAAATTGCCAGAACTAGCAGAAGTAGTGACTGCTATCCAACAAACAAAAACAGAAGAAATACCAGATTGGATACTTGCCTCTGCTTCATTTTATCCTGCTATGGCTTACCGAAAGATCGGAAAAAATAAATATGCAGATGGTGGATATCGTAACAAAATTCCTATTGACATCGCGATTAACGAAGGCGCAACAGAGGCGTTTGTCGTGGATGTGCAAGGACCAGGGCCAGCGAAAAGAATCCGTGTGCCAGATACGTTTATCCATTGGAAATGTCAAACATTGTGGACGCTTGGCAGCTTTCTGCTTTTTGATAGCCAAAGAAACCAATTAAATTTACAATTAGGCTATCTGGAAATGAAAAAACGATTAGGCTGTTACTACGGGAATTGGTATACATTTGATTCTGTCAAACAAGCAGGAACATGCTGGCGTGGATTTTTATCTTACTTAATAAAAGAACTTCAGTTAGAGCTATCTTTTTTCAAAACCATAAAATTTTGGCAAAAACTGCGTAATATATATAAGAACAGGGCCGAACCAGAAACATGCGGACTGGCGATGCTGGAACTTTTAGCAAAAAAACATTTTTTATTGCCAAACAAAGTCTATGAAGTAGATTGGATGTTTCAAATGATCTGCCAACAAGATAGAAAAAGTATGCCAGACGATTTATTAGCACAAGTTGGTCAATTAAGTACAGAAGAATGGCGGAGGTATCGAAAATATCAGCAGAAAATACAAAATGAACGCACGAAAGCCGTTTATTTTGAAAAACTGCTGCAAGAAAAATGTAAGGATCGTTTGCAGCGTGAACTGCTTGAACAGCCAGTTGACACATTACTGATCCTATATTTATATTATCTCAAGGAGGAACAACCATGGCACAAGAATTTTCATATGAAATCGTAGAAGAAATCGCTGTTTTATCAGAAAACAACAAAGGATGGCGTAAAGAGCTGAACTTAGTCAGCTGGAATGGTCGTCCGCCGAAATTCGATCTTCGAGATTGGGCACCCGACCATGAAAAGATGGGGAAAGGGCTGACACTGACGAACGAAGAGTTTGAACAACTGCAAAAAGCAATAGAAAATATGTAATGAGGAAGGACCCTGTCGAATGAAAAGTATGACTGGTTTTGGCAAAGCCATCCGCGAAACAAAAGCATATCAGCTAGATATCGAAATAAAAAGTGTCAATCAGCGTTTTCTAGATGTCCAAATACGAAGTCCTAAAATCCTGAACTTTATTGAAAACGATTTTCGTCAGCTTATCAAACAGCAGTTAAGCCGCGGACGGATCGAGGTATTTGTGAATCTAGCTTATATTGGCAAAAACGAAAAGCAGATCGTCATCAACTGGGAATTGATTGATTCACTTATCACCCAATTGACAGACGGGATTCAACAACGATACGGGAGTCAAAATCAAGTGTCAATTCGTCGGCTGGCGGAACGCTTCGCGCTGGATGAAAACTTCGTAACGGTAGAAGAAAAACCGGAAGAGAGCATGGAAGAATTGGCACAGTTAGCTCTAGATACATTGAAAAGTGCACTTGATTCTATTGAAGCCAGTCGAGAAAAAGAAGGACAAGCCTTAGCTTCAGTGCTGAAAAAGAACACGGAAGAATTCAAACAAGTACTAAAAAAACTCAATAGTTTTGTAGACATCTATGAACAGGAATTTCAATTAAGGTATCAAAAAAAGCTGGAGGAATTTCTTGGAGCGAAAGTGGATGAGCAACGGTTGCTGACGGAGTTGGCTATCTTGCTGGAACGTGGAGATATCCACGAGGAACTGGACCGTTTGGCGATCCATGTCCAAAAACTAGATGAACTTATCGAGGCGCAATGTCCTGTAGGGCGAGAATTAGATTTTTTGATCCAGGAAATGAATCGGGAAATCAACACGATCGGTTCCAAATCTAATGCAATCGAAATTAAAAATCAAGTCGTCCAATCCAAGACGATCTTAGAGAAAATCAGAGAACAGGTCCAAAATATTGAATGACGAAAGAGGTAGAGACAATGAAATACTATGACGTAACGTTCCACGAATTAAGTGGAAAAACTGTTGTTAAACGGGATATCCCTTCTGAAAAAAACGGCTTTGACGTATGGAAAGATGCCTGTGCAGACTATAATGAGAACGAACTGTTTATTTTGATCAACGACGGTGCTTACGTGACGATGAATCGGAAATTTATTGTTCGAATCGACACAGAAGAGGTAGAAGATCCGACAGAAAAAGCACGTTCTCGAAAAGATGAGATCATGGGTGTAGTGAATACTTTGTCCAATATGGGCTTTTAGCAAGGACGTTGAACAAAGAAATACAATAAATAATCAGAATTGCATTTCTACGCTTAGCTTCTTTGCTCTAGGAATACATTTAAAGGTTGTGACAAAATTCGTGTCACAACCTTTTTTTATTTTGAATAAGTGATGTTCAAAAACCATTTTCTCGGTATGAAGCCAAATTTATGCAAAAATGTGAGAAGCCATTTTTATTTGGCTGTTCTTATTACTTGATGCAGGGTAGCTTTTTTGCCAATTTCTAGCTATAATTAAAGATAACCTTGAAAGTTGCAGAAAAAAAGTGCAAAATAAACGATAAGTACAAAAAGACTAGTTGAAAGGACGTCGTCATGTCAGAGCGTGGATTATTAATCGTGTTGTCTGGTCCATCCGGTGTAGGAAAAGGCACAGTACGAAAAGCAATTTTTGAGAGTGAGGATAATGATTTTCAGTATTCAATCTCAATGACTACCCGTAAAATGCGTGAAGGGGAGGTCGAAGGCGTTGATTATTTCTTCCGAAGCAAAGAAGAGTTTGAATCAATGATCGAAGCTGGAGAGATGCTGGAATACGCAGAATATGTCGGGAATTATTATGGAACGCCTTTGTCATATGTCAACAAGACATTGGATGAAGGAAAAGATGTTTTCTTGGAGATTGAAGTCCAAGGAGCAAAACAAGTCAAAGAAAAAGTGCCCGATGGTGTATTTATTTTTTTGACTCCGCCAGATTTAGCGGAATTAAAATCACGGATCGTAGGCCGAGGAACAGATGCAGATGAAGTAATCGAAGAACGAATGAAAGTTGCAAAAGAAGAAATCGAAATGATGGCTCTTTACGACTATGCTGTTGTAAATGATGAAGTGCCGCTAGCAGTTGAACGAATCAAACACATTATTGCCAGTGAACATTTTCGAGTAGATCGCGTAATCGGTAAATATATTAAAATGTTAAAGGAGATGTAGTCTTATGATGTTAAAACCTTCAATTGACTCACTATTAGATCGTGTAAATTCAAAATATTCTCTAGTAATTTTAGCAAGCAAACGCGCGCATGAGTTGGATGCAAGTGCACAACCTACACTAGATTCTTTTGATTCAGTAAAAAGCGTTGGTCAAGCTTTAGAAGAAATCGATGCAGGGAATGTAGTCAATGATCCCCATCCTGAATTAAAACGTGAACGTTTGAAGATGGAAGAAGAGGAACGTCAAGCTCAAAAAGAGCGTGAACAACACGAATTGGAATCACGTATCCGCGAAGAGCAAAAAATGTAATAAAGAAAAGTAGAGCGAGCATCTAAAAAGAAAAGCAAACCCAGCTGTTTCCTTTTCAAACATTCGCCTCTTATTGTCTGGTAGAAAAGGCTGTGTCTGAACTTTTTGACACAGTTCTTTTTTTTCTTATCCGCTGTTAATTTTTTGTTAGGATTTGGCAGAAAATAAGACAAATCCAGCGATCTCTAGTAAAATAGGCAAGGAACTTTTTGTCGCTTGATATGAAAAGACAAAAAAAGGAGGAAACGAACCATGACATTAACAGCTGAAGTCATTGTGGACGTACCTACTATGCAGACCGATCAGCCATTCACCTATCTGGTTCCCTCTGAAATGGAAACAGCTTTGCAAGTCGGGATGCGGGTAGAGGTCCCTTTTGGTAATGGCAATCGTCATGTCCAAGGATTTGTTATGGCTGTCCAAAAATCAGAAGAATCAGCTAACCCATCGTTGAAGGCAGTGATCCGTTTGCTGGACCTTGCCCCAGTGGTCAATGAAGAATTACTTTCATTAGCTGATTATATGAAAAAGATCACTTATGCATTCAAAATCACTTGTCTACAAACGATGCTTCCGAGTGTGATGAAAGCAGAATATGATAAATTGATCTATCCTTTGGCAGATACACCAGAAATTCAGGCATTGTTTGGTCAACGGGAAGTGATTTCCTGGAAAGAAGCAGAAGAAGAAGGCAGCCTTTCTCAGTTGATTCGTTGGCGCCAAGAGCAATTAGTAGATATCAAATACGAAGTCCATACACGAAATAAAGTAAAAACGATTCGTTTGGTCCGTTCCCTATTAACTGAACAACAAATCGAAGAAGAATGGGCAAAATTACGGCAAAATGCCAAGAAACAAAAAGAGCTTCTTTTGTGTTTATCTGAACTGAGCCAAGAAGAACCAATCGCTTATTTCAAAGATAAAGAAATCAGTACTGCTGTCTTGAATCAAGGAAAAGAAAAGGGCTGGCTGGAGTTTGTAGAATCAGAACGTTATCGCGACCCTTATCAGGACCGAGTATTTGACCAAACGACGGCATTGGAACTGAATGCAGAACAAAAAAATGCTGTCGAACAAATCATCACAGCAGGTCAGCAACAAAAAGATCAGGTCTTTTTGCTAGAGGGAATCACCGGTAGTGGAAAAACAGAAGTATATCTTCAATCAATCGCTGATGTTTTGTCAGAAAATAAAACGGCTATAATGTTAGTGCCTGAAATCGCATTGACTCCGCAAATGGTCGAGCGATTCAAAGGACGCTTCGGTGAATCAGTTGCGGTCTTACATAGCGGACTTTCCCAAGGTGAAAAATATGATGAATGGCGCAAGATCGAGCGGGAAGAAGCACAAGTAGTAGTAGGCGCACGCTCTGCTATTTTTGCTCCGCTGAAAAATATAGGATTGATCATTATCGATGAAGAACATGAATCAAGTTATAAACAAGATGAGACGCCGCGTTATCATGCGAGAGATTTAGCTATTTGGCGTAGTAAGTACCATCATTGCCCAATAGTCCTTGGAAGTGCGACACCCTCTTTGGAATCAAGAGCACGAGCTCAAAAAGGCGTTTATCAGTTATTGCAATTGAATCACCGAGCTAAAGTAGCTGCACAACTTCCAGCTATTGAGATCGTAGACATGCGTGAAGAGTTTCAGAATCATCGGACCTCTACTTTTTCTGCTAATTTGCAGGAAAAGATACAAGATCGGTTAGACAAAAAAGAACAAACTGTCCTACTGCTCAATCGTCGAGGATATTCGTCTTTTGTGATGTGCAGAGACTGCGGATTTGTTCTCCCATGCCCTAATTGCGATATCTCTCTTACCTTGCATATGGATACACGTTCGATGCGCTGTCATTATTGCGGACACGAAGAACCTATTCCTAATCGCTGTCCCAATTGTGGGGGCAACAAAATCCGCTACTATGGGACAGGCACCCAAAAAGTAGAAGAGGAACTCCGAGAACTTTATCCGCAAGCTAGGATTTTGCGTATGGATGTAGATACCACCCGAAGAAAAGGGGCACACGAACAGATTTTACAAAAATTCGGTGCAAAAGAAGCAGATATTTTATTAGGGACACAAATGATCGCTAAAGGCTTGGATTTTCCAGAAGTCACATTAGTTGGCGTGTTGAATGCTGATACCTCCCTGAATTTACCGGATTTTCGTTCTAGCGAGCATACATTCCAATTGCTGACCCAAGTTTCAGGACGAGCAGGACGAGCGGAAAAACCAGGCGAAGTCGTGATCCAAACGTTCAATCCTCAGCATTACGCTATAGAATTGGCTAAAAAACAAAACTATGAACAGTTTTATCAGCAGGAAATGCATGTACGGCATCGTGGAGGTTACCCTCCGTATTACTTTACTGTGAAAATAACTGCCAGCCATCCTGAAGAACAAGTGGCGGCAAAGAAAATCTTTCAGATTGCCAATCAGCTAAAAGAAGTATTAAGTCCTCAAAGTTTGTTACTAGGACCAACACCCAGCATGATTTTGAGAGTGAAAAATCGATACTATTATCAACTGATCATCAAATATAAACATGAGCCGAATCTTCCTCATGTTTTGGATGAAATCTTGAATGGAAGCCAGAAAGAACAGCGGCAAGGTCTTTTTGTGGCAATTGACAACGAACCATTAAACTTTATTTAAGAAAGGACCAACTTATGCGCTATCCTATATTGATCCACCCTAATGATAAATTAAAAAGACCTGCTCAGCCAATCGACGTGATCACGGATGAAACGATTGCTTTGTTAGACAACTTATATGAGACGATGATTGCGAATGACGGAATAGGGATTGCTGCTCCTCAAGTAGGAAAAAACAAGAGAATCGCTGTGATCGAAGTAGATGAAGGCGAAAAATTCGAACTGATAAACCCAGAAATCATTGAAGCAAAAGGTGAAAGCATGGACGTAGAAGGCTGTCTCAGTATTCCGCATGTCTATGGAACAGTCAAGCGAGCAGATGAAGTGACTGTACGCTATTATGACCGCGATGGAGAAGAGATAGAAGTGACAGCTTTCGGCTATTTAGCCCGTGCCTTCCAGCATGAAATCGATCACTTAGACGGTATTCTGTTCATTGAGAAAATGGTACAGCAGATCCCGGAAGAAGAACTTGAAGAATATATGGAGGAACATCTTGATGACTAAGTTAGTATTTATGGGCACACCTGCTTTTTCTGTGCCAATTCTTGAAGGGCTGATAGAATCAGGCTACGAGATCCAGGCAGTAGTCACACAGCCCGACCGTCCAGTTGGGCGGAAACGAGTAATTACGCCGACACCGGTAAAAGAAGCTGCTCTAAAGCACGGTATCCGTGTGTTGCAACCAGAGAAAATCTCCGGTTCGCCAGAAATGGAAGAAATCATTGAATTGGCGCCTGATTTGATCGTCACTGCGGCGTTTGGTCAATTCTTGCCTGAAAAGTTATTGCAAGTGCCAAAATTAGGGGCAATCAATGTCCATGCTTCTTTACTTCCTAAATATCGGGGAGGTGCGCCTGTTCATTATGCCATCATGAGCGGGGAGAAAGAAACTGGTGTAACGATCATGGAAATGATCAAAAAAATGGATGCAGGCGGAATCTATGCGCAAGAAAGCATGCCAATCACTAAACAAGATGATGTGGGGACGATGTTTGAAAAGCTCAGCCTTTTAGGAAGAAAGCTATTGCTAGAAACATTGCCTAATATTTTGAATGGACAAAAACCAGTTCCTCAAGACGAGTCAAAAGCCACTTTTTCGCCAAACATCACACGTGAACAAGAAGCGGTCGATTGGCATAAAACTGCAGAAGAAATCGACAACCAAGTACGCGGGATGCGTCCTTGGCCGATTGCATTCACGACCTATGAAGGTACACGCTGGAAATTATTATCGGTTGATGTACTGGCAGAAAGTACAGACGAAGCACCAGGCACGATCATCCGAAAAGACAAAAAAAATCTATGGATTGCTTGCGGTAAACAGACCGTATTAGCCATCAATGAATTACAGCCAGCTGGTAAAGGAAAACAAGCCGTACACGATTTTCTTAACGGAAGCGGTCAGCAAGTTCAGATTGGTCAGCAGGTGAAATAATGAAAAAAATCCCTAAAAAAATGAAAAAATCTGTACGATATATGGCATTACTGACATTAGAGCGAGTGAACAAGGGCGGCGCCTACTCGAATCTTTTGTTGAATGAGATGATCAAACAAAGCGAGCTAAATCAAAAAGATGTGGGTCTATTTACAGAATTGATCTACGGTACGATTAGCCATCAGCGACTATTGGAATTTTACGTTGCACCATTGATCGCTAAAGCAAAAAAAGTGGATGACTGGGTCAAGACGCTTCTTTATCTTTCTGTATATCAATTAGAATTTTTAGATAAAGTCCCTGCACATGCTATTTTAAACGAGGCGGTCGAAATCGCGAAAGTAAAAGGAAATCCTGGGACAGGAAAATTTGTAAATGGTGTTTTGAGGAATTATCAGCGTCAAGGAGCACCAGATCTGCAAGGCATTACTGATCCTATCGAAAGACTTTCTGTCAAAATCAGCCTGCCTCTATGGATGACGAAGCGGTTGGTGGATCAAATCGGTTACGAAGAAACTGAAAAGCTCGGTTTATCGCTATATCAGCCTAGCCATGCTAGTGCCCGAATAGATACACGCCGACTTTCCAGAGATCAGGCCATCACTGTTTTGCAAGAAGAAGAGATCACAGCTGAAAAAAGCCAAGTCAGTCCATACGGTATAGTAGCGAAAAAAGGGCATTTAGCTTCTAGCTCATTGTTCCACGATGGCGTCATGACGATCCAAGATGAAAGTTCGATGCTTGTAGCGCCGTCTATGCAAATCGAGCCTGAACATCATGTCTTAGATGCCTGTGCAGCACCCGGAGGTAAGACGACACATATTGCTTCTTTTTTGGATCCTTCATGTGGTGGGGAAGTGATTGCTTTAGATGTACATGAACACAAAGTCAAACTCATTGAAGAAAATGCAACACGTCTGGGTGTCTCTTCTGCTGTTTACGCTCAAAAGATGGATGCTAGAGAAGTCAGCAAGCAGTTTGAACCAGAGCAGTTCGATCGGATTTTAGTAGACGCGCCTTGTTCAGGTCTAGGGCTCCTTCGGCGAAAACCAGATATCCGTTATAAAAAACAGCCGGATGATTTAGCGAATTTACCAAAAATCCAATTGGAAATTTTAGAAAGCTGCGCACCAGCTTTAAAGTCTTCCGGTATTCTGACTTATAGTACTTGTACGATCTTAAAAGAAGAAAACCAAGACGTTGTTTCTGCTTTCTTGGAAACACACCCTGATTTTGAGAGGATTGATGTTTTGACCGATCCTATGCTACAATCATCAATCGTAGAGAAAATGTTGACTTTGTATCCGCATCAGTTTTACACAGATGGATTTTTCATTTGTTGTTTGCGCAAAAAGTAATGAGGTGAAAAAATGCAGATTGAATATCAATCAGATGTAGGAAGACGACGTAACACCAATCAAGACTATGCCAGTGTATTTACTAGCCGTTCAGGTCTCAAGCTTGCTGTATTAGCAGATGGGATGGGTGGGCACCGTGCTGGAGACATTGCCAGTCAAATGGCGGTAACAAATCTAGGCGAAGCTTGGGAAGAACAAGAAGCTGCCGACGATGAAAAAATCGCCCAGTGGTTCATTCAATCGATTCAAGAGGAAAATGTGCTGATTTATCAGCGAGGACAAGAACAGCCGGAATATAACGGTATGGGAACAACAATCGTAGCGGCAGCTCTGTCAGATGACTGGTTCACGATTGCGAATGTTGGCGACAGCAGAGCGTATTTGATTCGCGAAGATAAAATCATGCAATTGACAGAGGATCATTCTTTAGTTAACGAACTAGTCAAATCAGGGGAAATCAGCGAAGAAATGGCAGTGAACCATCCAAGAAAGAATATTTTAACACGTTCTGTCGGCATGCCAGGAACAGTCGAAGTAGATGTTTCTACTCATCTTTGGCAACTAAAAGATCGCTTGCTGTTATGTTCAGATGGCTTGACGAATATGCTATCTGAAGAAGAAATAGGAACGATCATTAATCAAGAAGGCCCGTTATCCCATAAAGTAACTGAGCTGATTGATCGTGCCAATGAAGCAGGCGGAGCGGATAATATCACCGTTCTTCTTATCGAATATAAGGAGGACAGTGTATGATCGAGTTGGGAAAAAAATTAAATGGCCGTTATCAAATCACGGGGAATATCGGTAGTGGTGGTATGGCTAATGTATTTTTGGCGCACGATTTGATCTTGGATCGAGATGTAGCAGTCAAAGTCTTACGATTCGACTTTCAAAATGATCAAACCGCGATTCGACGATTTCAGCGAGAAGCTTTAGCAGCAACAGAACTCGTTCATCCAAATATTGTCAGTGTTTACGATGTTGGTGAAGAAGACAATATGCAGTACCTAGTGATGGAATACGTCAAAGGAATGGACTTGAAACGATATATCCAAACACATTATCCTGTTCCTTATGAAACAGCAGTAAATATTATGCAGCAGATTCTTTCTGCTATTTCTTTAGCTCATAACCATCAAATCATCCACCGAGATTTGAAACCCCAAAACGTATTGATCGATAACGAAGGTGTAGTAAAAATCACGGATTTCGGGATTGCTATTGCTTTATCTGAAACATCGATCACACAGACGAATACGATGTTGGGATCTGTTCATTACCTATCTCCTGAGCAAGCAAGAGGGAGTATGGCAACGAAGCAGTCAGATATTTATGCTTTAGGGATCATTCTTTATGAGATGCTGACAGGTAGCGTGCCGTTTGACGGTGAATCTGCTGTGACGATTGCTTTAAAACATTTCCAAGATGATCTTCCATCCATAAAGGCACTTGATCCAAATGTACCGCAAGCACTGGAAAATGTGATTTTACGGGCGACGGCTAAAGAACCTGCAGACCGTTACAAGTCAGCCGAAGAAATGTCTGATGATCTTTCTACAGTATTATCACCAGCCCGTGCAAACGAAGAAAAATGGCAACCTCATGCGATGGATAACGAAACAAAAGTTATCACACCGCTTGCGGCAGATACACCAATGCCGGATTCATTCAAATCTATGCCTCTGCCAAAAGACGAACCGAGAAACGAAACATTGCCGGAAGAGGAAGAAGTTCTGCCTGACCCTAAAAAGAAAGGACAGAAAAAATGGTGGCTGATCCTGTTAGCTGTCCTCGCTGTTTTAGGAATCGGAACAGCTGTATTCTTTGCTTCTGGCGGACGGGGAGAAGTTGTTGTTCCTGATGTTTCTGATCTTTCTGAAGCTTCCGCCAGAGAAACACTCGCAAAAGCGAAATTAGAAGTAGCAACAAAAACAGAAGAAATTGCAGATGACAAAATCGAAGAAGGCAATGTGGTGAAGACAGACCCGGCAGCGGGAACGACAGTCAAGCAAAAACGCGAAGTCACTCTTTATATCAGCAGTGGCACGAAAAAAATCAAATTAGATGATTACAGTGGTAAAAGTTATGAAGATGCTGAAGCAAGTTTGAAAGAATTAGGATTTTCTGCTGATTTGATTCAAAAAGAAGAGGAATTCAGTTCAGAGGTAGAAAGCGGAATGATCATTTCGCAATCTCCATCAGAAGATACAGAAGTCGATCCTAAAACAGACACGATTACTTTCACAGTCAGCAAAGGACCAGAAACAGTGACTTTGAGTAGTCATGTAGGAGAAAACTACGAAACTATCCGTAATTGGCTTGTTACACAAGGATTCAATATCAATAACATTAGTGCTACTTATGACTATAGCGACACTGTGCCATCGGGTTCGATTATTAGTCAGGATCCAGCCTCAGGTGAAGTTGTAGCAGAAGAAACTTACATCAGTTTTGTCGTAAGCCAAGGAACAGAACCTAAACTGAATGACATCTCCGGCTATACAAAAAGCGAAGCACAAAGTTATTTGGCTAGTATTGGTGCAGAATATATCGGTCATGAGACTTCTGAATATTCAAGCACGGTGGATAAGGACAAAGTAATCCGTACAGTGCCAGGGGCAGGTACGACGATTACCAAAGGAATGGTTGTAAACGTGATTTACTCTAAAGGACCAGACCCAGCGTCTTCTAGTTCTGAGAAAGATTCTTCAGACAGTTCTAGCAGCTCAAGTAGCTCTAGCAGTACGAGCAGCTCTTCCAAAGAAGAATCTTCCAGCACCACAAGTTCATCAGATAGTACCTCAGAAAGCTCAAAATAAGTTTTTAATAAAATAGAACAAAGAGGTTGTGACAGAAGCTACTTCTGGAACACCGTTTATTCGAAGGGACTGTGTCGCAGTCCCTTTTTTGTGTTTTCTATCCCTTTTGATTAGTTTTCAAGCCTTTTACTTTGAGAAGTTTGCGTGGAACGACACCTACTTTCCTCTTCATATGGTAAAATAAACAAAAACGGAGGTGGCACTTATCAAAGGACAAATCAGAAAAGCAATCAGCGGTTTTTACTATGTATACGCAGACGGAGAGACCTATCAAACAAGAGGAAGAGGGAATTTCCGGAATCGGAAAATCACGCCGCTTGTCGGAGATCAGGTAATCTTTGAGAGTGAAAATCAAACAGACGGCTATCTTCTGGAAATCTTGCCGAGAAAAAATCAATTAGTTCGCCCGCCAGTCACAAATGTTGATCTTGGAATCATTGTCACAAGTATCGTGGAACCTGCATTTTCTTATAATCTGCTTGACCGCTTTCTAGTTACCTTGGAATATGAATCAATCGAACCGCTCATTTTTTTGACGAAGACCGACTTGTCAGACGACCCGAAAACAATCGAAGAAATCAAACAAACCTATACTAAGATAGGCTACCCAGTGATTGTACCCAATCATGCGGGTGACACGACAGAATTGATCCGTTACTTTCCAGAACGGCTATCGGTCTTCATGGGACAGTCTGGAGCAGGAAAATCAACACTACTGAATCAAATATCTCCAGAACTGAATTTAGCAACAGGAGAGATTTCTGATGCACTTGGAAGAGGGCGTCATACAACACGGCATGTGGAGCTGCTCCCTATCTACGGTGGGTTAGTAGCAGACACACCAGGATTCAGCTCGATTGACTTTTTGACTATCGAAGCAGGAGAATTGCCAAGACAATTTCCGGAATTTGTGGAAGCTTCTGCCTATTGCAAATTTAGAGAGTGCATGCATGCTAAAGAACCTGGCTGTGAAGTGAAACATAGAGTAGAAACAGGTGGTATCGCACAGACACGTTACGATAATTATTTGCAATTCTTACAAGAAATCGAGAAAAGAAAACCCATGTATACGAAAAAAGAAGGTAAACGAAAATAGGAGGAACCAAGAATGAAAATAGCACCATCCATTTTGAGCGCAGATTTTGCCAATTTGCAAAGAGATATTGAGTTAGTAGAAAAAGGAGGCGCAGATTACATCCACGTAGATGTCATGGATGGCCAATTTGTCCCAAATATCACGTTAGGGCCAAATATTGTTCAGGCAATCCGACCTGTCACTAAATTACCGCTAGACGTCCATCTGATGATCGTTGATCCGGAAAATTACATTCCAGCATTTGCGAAAGCTGGAGCAGATATCATTACTGTTCATGTAGAAGCAACTCCTCATATCCATCGGGCACTCCAAATGACAAAAAGCTTAGGTGTCAAAGCTGGAGTAGTTATTAATCCAGGGACACCAGTCTCCATGATCAAACATGTTTTGCCTTTGGCTGATCAAGTGCTGGTCATGACTGTCAATCCTGGGTTCGGCGGACAAAGCTTTATTGAAGAAACGGTAGAAAAAATCACAGAACTCGCTGATCTACGTAAAGAGAACACTTGGTCTTATGCAATTGAAGTAGATGGCGGAATCGTTCCAGAAACAGCAAAAATCTGTAAAGATGCAGGGGCGGATGTCTTTGTTGCAGGATCATATATCTATGGAGCCGAAAATCCAGTCGGACAAATCGAACGGTTAAAAGAGGCATTAGATTAAATGAAAATTTTATTAGCTGCTGGAGGTAATCCGGAAAACTGGCCGCAGCCTCTACTGACCAAATACGATGCCTATGTCGGAATAGACCGTGGTGCGCTGTATCTGCTTCAAGCAGGCTACCCAGTAGATCTGGCAGTAGGTGATTTTGATTCATTGTCGAACGAAGAGCAGGAGGAAGTATTTGCAAAAGCCAAAGAGTATGCCCGTTCACCCGCAGAAAAAGACGATACAGATACACAATTGGGGATCTTAAAGACATTTGAACGTTATCCGCAAGCTGAAGTCACTTTGATCGGCGCCACAGGAGGAAGATTGGATCATCTTTTAGCCAATCTCTGGTTAGGTCTGGAACCTCGATTCAAACCGTTTGCCCATCAGCTTATTATTAGAGATCGTCAAAATTATTTGGCTTATTATTTGCCTGGAAAGCATATAGTAAGACAGGTTCCAAGTATGAAGTATCTAGCTTATTGCTGTTTGACGCCCGTCTCGGCTCTTACATTGAAAGGCAGTAAGTATGTATTGGAAAATAAAGCAGTTGAATACCCGACATCTTATGCAAGTAACGAGTTTCTTTCAGATACCGCTGAATTTTCTTTTTCAGATGGTATGATTGCAGTTATTCAAAGCAAAGACTGACCAATGAACAAAAGGAAAAGTTTTGTCTTTCAGGCTAAAAATGACAGAATCTATTATTTACTAAAAAAAAGCTTAAGAGGAGCAACTTGCCTTTTGTTTCCCGGCATTTAGTGATAAAATTGAACACAAGAGTCTAATTAATTCGAGGTGTCTTTGTGAAGAAGTTCAATCCTAATAAAAATATTATTATTACCTTGGTTATTGTTATCATCGTGGTGACGATACTAAGTGTGACCGCTGCACAGCGAGCGAATGAAGGAAAGCCTAATTTCTTCCAATCCATCGTTAATGACAGTGTTGCAATGGTTGATAAAACAATCTCTGCCCCAGTACGGTGGGTGCGAAACGGAGTAGATTCTGTCCATAATCTTTTTTCAACTTATGCCGAAAATGAGCGGCTAAAAGAAAAAATCGATAGCTATGATGACGTTGCACAGCAAAACAAGAATTACGAGAGAGAAATCGAATCTTTGAAAAAAGAACTTGATTTGAACCAGACGCTGACGAGTTACGAAAAAGTAACGGCAAATGTCATTACCCGTTCACCAGATAGCTGGCAGGACATGCTGATCGTAGACAAGGGTTCTAAAGACGGTATCGAAGCAAATATGGCAGTCATGTCGCAAAAAGGATTGATCGGCCGAGTGATCGAAGTCAATACAGCTTCGTCTAAAATCGAATTACTGTCATCCTCTAACGAAAGCTCCAATCATTTTCCAGTACGGGTATCTTCGGCTAATGGCGAAGCATTCGGTTTGCTTAAAAACTATGATGAAAAACTCCATGCATTAGTGGTGACCCAATTGACTGGTGATACGGATATCAAAGAAGGGGATGTTGTTCAGACATCCGGTCTTGGAGGAAATTCTCCAGCTAACTTGCCAATCGGTACGGTTATCAAAACGAAACCAGACAGTTATGGCCTGGATCGGGAAGTTTATGTGAAACCTTATGCAGAAATGTATGATGTGTCAGTTGTGACGATTGTCCAACGGCTAGCGGAGGATTAGTCCATGTTGAAAAAAGAAACAATGAAGTACTATCTGCCAATCGTTCTTTTCTTTTTGATGTTGATAGATGGCCATTTAACAAGAATGCTAGGAGAGTGGTCGAAAGGCAGTTATATGTCAAATGCCCACTTTCTGATCTTGGCATTGTTATGTTGCAGTATGGCATTTGAAAAACGCTATTTGCTAATCACCACGATTGTTCTCGGTGCAGTCTATGATGTTTACTATATCGGTGTTATCGGTATCTATGCCGTAGCTCTCCCTTTGATCGTATGGTTGATGTATGTAATGAAAGATGTCATCCACGTCAACATCTTTACTGAATTTTTCAGTATGATTATCTTTGTCACGGGGTATGAACTGTTTACGATGGTGGTCCAATTGATTTTTAAACTAGCAGTAGTAAATAACACGTATTTTATTACAAGGTTCTTAGGGCCTACACTGCTGTTGAACATGATTATTTTTGTATTATTCATTTTTCCATTTAAGAAATTATTCAGTGATGAATAATTTCTTTTTTTGTTTTTCCTCTGAAAGTAAAAAAGAATTGTTGTTATCTTAAAAAAAGCCCGTCTTAGCATGCCTTTTTCATGATCATTTTCTGAAACGAACAGTTTTGTCATTTTTAGAGGTTGTTTTGAAACATTTTTGTAACATAACTATTATATCGCTGACATACTGCTATGGTACAATTTTTATATCGTTAAGAAAGACTTAAATATATTTAGATATTTATTAAATTAAGCCAGTCGGAGGAATGAAGAGTGAAAAAGAGTTTAATATCAGCAGTAATGGTATGTTCAATGACCTTGACTGCCGTAGCATCACCGATCGCTGCCGCGGCGGACGATTTTGATTCTCAGATACAACAACAAGATCAAAAGATTGCAGACTTGAAAAACCAACAAGCAGATGCACAATCACAAATCGATGCCCTA
Source organism: Enterococcus sp. HMSC061C05 (assembly GCF_001814765.1). NCBI lineage: Bacteria > Bacillati > Bacillota > Bacilli > Lactobacillales > Enterococcaceae > Enterococcus > Enterococcus sp. HMSC061C05. The sequence goes on along the minus strand of NZ_KV817726.1, from coordinate 23,111 downwards.
GAAAGCCAAGTTTCTGAAATCAACACACAAGCACAAGATCTATTAGCAAAACAAGACACATTGCGTCAAGAATCTGCCCAATTAGTAAAAGATATTGCAGATTTACAAGAACGTATTGAAAAACGTGAAGATACAATCCAAAAACAAGCACGTGAAGCACAAGTAAGCAATACAAGCTCAAACTATATTGACGCTGTATTGAATGCTGATTCATTAGCAGATGCTATCGGACGCGTTCAAGCAATGACAACGATGGTAAAAGCAAACAACGACTTGATGGAACAACAAAAACAAGATAAAAAAGCTGTAGAAGACAAAAAAGCTGAAAACGATGCTAAACTAAAAGAATTAGCTGAAAACCAAGCTGCTTTGGAATCTCAAAAAGGCGATCTTTTATCTAAACAAGCTGATTTGAACGTACTGAAAACTTCATTAGCTGCTGAACAAGCAACTGCTGAAGACAAGAAAGCTGACTTGAACCGCCAAAAAGCAGAAGCTGAAGCAGAACAAGCACGCATTCGTGAACAACAACGTCTAGCAGAACAAGCACGTCAACAAGCAGCACAAGAAAAAGCTGAAAAAGAAGCACGCGAACAAGCAGAAGCTGAAGCACAAGCTACTCAAGCTTCATCAGCTGCACAAAGCTCAGCAACAGAAGAATCATCAGCTGCTCAATCTTCAACGACTGAAGAATCATCATCAGCTGCTCAATCTTCAACAACAGAAGAATCAACAACAGCGCCTGAATCTTCAACAACAGAAGAATCAACAACAGTGCCTGAATCTTCAACAACAGAAGAGTCAACAACTGTACCTGAATCTTCAACAGAAGAATCAACAACACCTGCGCCTACAACACCATCAACAGATCAAAGTGTTGATCCTGGGAACAGTACTGGTAGTAATGCAACTAATAACACAACTAATACAACACCAACACCAACGCCTTCTGGAAGTGTGAATGGTGCAGCAATCGTAGCAGAAGCTTACAAATATATCGGTACTCCATATGTTTGGGGCGGTAAAGATCCAAGTGGATTTGACTGCTCAGGATTCACACGCTATGTTTACTTGCAAGTAACTGGTCGTGACATTGGTGGTTGGACAGTTCCTCAAGAATCAGCTGGAACAAAAATCTCAGTTTCTCAAGCAAAAGCTGGAGACTTATTATTCTGGGGTTCACCAGGCGGAACTTACCACGTAGCGATTGCTTTAGGCGGAGGACAATATATCCATGCTCCTCAACCAGGCGAAAGCGTAAAAGTTGGTTCAGTTCAATGGTTTGCACCTGACTTTGCTGTCAGCATGTAAGAATGATTAATCAAAAAGAGTTAGTCCAGAAAAGGGCTAACTCTTTTTTTATTGAGAGAAAATAGAAATCAGATGAATTCTTCTGTCAATTCCATGAACGTTTGGATATCTTCCATCACCATATCGATACCTGCTTGCCAAAAATCTGGTTGAGTGAGATCGACATTCAAATGTTTCTTTGCAAGCTCTTCCGTCGTCATTGAAGCAGTATCACGTAGTAAATGGATATATTCTTCTTCGAAATTTGCCCCTTTTTGATTAGCGTAAGCATAAATGCCTAAACTAAACAGGTAGCCAAAGGTGTATGGGAAGTTATAAAACGGTACGTCATCAATAAAGAAATGTAATTTTGCAGCCCAGAAATATGGATGATAAGTGGCTAAAGCTCCTTGGTAGCCTTCTTTTTGTGCTTCAACCATCATCTCTGTGATCTTATCTTCTGAGACTAATCCTTCTTGCCGTGCTTCATAGAATCGATTCTCAAAAATGAATCGAGAATGGATATTCATGAACATAGCTAAAGCATTTTGCAATTTTGTATCTAGCAAATTGATTTTTTCTTCTTTTGTTTTTGCGGCTTTTAATGTAGCATCGGCTACAATCAGTTCTGCGAATGTACTTGCTGTTTCTGCGACATTCATTGCGTATTCACGATTTAAAGAAGGCAAGTCCCACATCGTGCTGCTATGGAAAGCATGCCCCAATTCATGAGCAAGTGTCGCAACCTCATTAACAGAATTGCTGTAGGTCATAAAGATCCTTGATTCTTTTGTTTCTGGTAACTCAGTACAATAACCACCAGGACGTTTTCCAGGACGATCTTCTGCTTCAATCCAGCTCTTTTCAAAAGCAGATTGTGCGAATTTAGCCATTTTTGGACTGAATTTATTAAAGTTTTCGATAATAAATGCAGCTGCTTCGTCAAAACTAAAGGCTTTTTCTTTCAAATCGCCTAAAATAATAGGTGCATCTTGATCCTGCCATTCCATTTTTTCTTTACCGAAAAGATTGGCTTTTCTAGTCAAGTAATCAACAAGGGGTTGTTTGTTTTTTTGGATCGTCTCCCACATGACAGACAATGTTTCTTTTTTCAAACGGTTGTATTCTAATGGTTTTTGCAGAAAATCTGTGATGCCATGAAGTTCATAGTTAGAAAGTCTGAAACCATCTAAATGATTCAAAGTATCTGTGAAGAGGGGAGCCTTTTCTTTCCATGCTTTTTCCCATGCTGCGAAAAGTGTTTCTCTGACTTTTAGATCTGGATCGCCCATCATCTTATTGAAGGCTTGGCCAGCAGATAATTCGACAACTTGACCATCTTGTTGGAAGGGAATCGAAATGCTGGCTACAATCGTATCATAATGACTGCTCCAGGCATTTAGACCATCTAATGAGAGCGTGTTGATAATGTTCTCTTCAGCTTCTGATAATAATTGTGAACCGTCACGACGGATCTCGTTTAAACGAAACGCGATTGTTTCAAACGAACCATGGGAAAGCATCTGATTCCAATCATTGTCAGATATTTCTGCAAATTTCTTCGACAATACTGTTTCGGCTGATTGTAGACGAGGAAGCAAGGCGTAAAGCTTACCTGATAAGATCTTTGCATCTGAATCATTGACATTGGCAGAAAGCAATGCAGTAATATAGCTGTTGCATTGGGTAAAGCCGTTCGTAATCGTTTCTTGCAATTGAAGAATCGCGTTTAGCTGCTCTGCCTTGTCAGAACTAGGTGACCATTTTGTTACACGTTGATAATATTCGTTCGTTTGGTCTTCCAATTGCTTCATCCGTTGGTTCAAAGCATCAGAATGGCTTCCTCCGGGGAAAATAGAATCTAGATCCCAATTTAATGAATAACTCATGAAAAAACTCCCTTCATATTGTAATACAAAATTAAGTATAGCACTTTTTTATAGAAGAAGTCTCTATGAAAATGATTGTTGTTTCTTCAAAAAAAGTCTAAGATAAATACAGAGGTGACTTATGAATTCTTCAAAAAAACAACTGAAAAACGGAAATATTTATTTAGTGATCGCACTTATAGTCGTTGCCATCTTATTTTACAGTTCTTCTCAAACTTACGGACAGCAATCACAAGTTTCGCGATTAGAAAGCTGGCTTCCTAATCAGCCATTTAAGGACACATTAGCAGGTATACGTTTTAATTATGGTGGAAGTATCGTGAGTATCGACCATCTGGGCTACGCCAAATTTGTAGAGTTCTTTTTAAGAAAAGGCGCACATTTTGCTACTTATTTTGTTTTGGGTGGCAGCTTGTTTTTAGGTGTTTTCCCTAAACTAAAAATTTGGTGGCTGACAGCGATCCTTGCTTGGCTTTCAGCAACAGGATACGCAGGTTTGGACGAATTCCATCAAATGATGACCGGTGGACGAACGCCTATGTTCCAAGATGTCATGTTGGATTCGATCGGTGCTCTGACTGCTGTGGTATTATGTGTGCTTTTTGCGGCATTCAAGAAGCGTTTATAGATTGGCTGTGGCTTTGTTTTTTTGTGAAATAGTACTAGAATAGAAGTGTATTCTCAAAAGAACAAGGGAGGAAAAATCATGTCAGGACATAGTAAGTGGCATAATATCCAAGGAAGAAAAAATGCCCAAGATGCGAAACGAGGAAAAGTCTTTCAGAAACTTTCTCGTGAAATCTATATGGCAGCTAAAGCAGGCGGTCCTGATCCATCCATGAACCCAGCTCTGCGGCTTGTTGTGGACAAAGCAAAAGCTGCAAATATGCCAAACGACAATGTAGAACGGGCGATTAAAAAGGCTACTAGCGCCGTAGATGAAACGAATTACGATGAAATCACGTATGAAGGATACGGCCCGGGTGGAGTAGGAATCTTAGTCCATGCATTGACGGATAATCGTAATCGGACAGCGACAAATGTCCGAGTAGCTTTTACTCGAAACGGCGGGTCACTGGGAGAAACGGGTTCAGTCAGTTACTTGTTTGATCGTAAAGGGTATATCGTCATTGAACGCGATGGGTTGGCTGTTGATGAAGAGACGATGTTTGAAGATGTATTAGAGGCGGGGGCAGAAGATCTGCAAACTTCTCCTGAAGTGTTCGAGATTTATACTGCACCAGAAGATTTTGCTGCTGTACGAGATGAGCTGGAAAAAGAGTTCACTTTAGCGCAAGCAGAATTGACGATGATCCCACAAACGACGATCGATTTAAATGAGGAACAACGGGAGCAATTGGAACGTCTAGTAGATAAGCTAGAAGACGATGATGATGTCTCAGAAGTCTTTACTGCTGCTGAAATGTAAGCAAGCGCCTAGTTGAGATAATAAGTAAGAACGCACCTGTACGATTCGTACAGGTGCGTTCTTTTTATCAATTCTTTTTTGTTAGAAGACCAATACAGGTGTTCCTTTTTCGACCATCCCGAATAATTCCTTCATTACACTTGGCGGAGTGTTGATACAGCCATGTGAACCGCGGGTTTTCCATAAATCTCCGCCGTATTCAGGTTGCCAGTCAGAATCGTGGATACCAACACCTGTCCAGTCAATCGGCATCCAGTAATTTACTGGACTCTCGTAAGGCGTTCCGTCGTCATTTGTTCCTTTTAAAGTTGCATCTTCTTCTTTATTCCAAACATAGAAGACCCCAGCAGGTGTAGGTGTAGATGGCTTTCCGGAAACGATATCTGTTTCAAGGGCTACTTTTCCGTCTTTATAATACCACATATGCTGGTTCTCTAGATCAACTTCGATATACGTATCTTCGATCAATGGATGATCAGCGGTTGTGCCACCTTGCACAATCGGAGAACGAGTAAAGTCTTGGCCTGTCAGAATAGCTTTTTTCAACGCTTCTGTCTCGCTATCTGTTTGGATCGTCCAGCTGTAAGTGCCAACTGGGACCGTAACTTCTCCTCTTTTTGTACTTTTAAATTTTGTGTCATTCGTACTTGTGTTATACTTTGTGCCTAAATCTGTTACATATTGACGTACTTGTTCTGTATCTAAATCGACTTTTCCGTCGTAGGTCAGCCAGCTCATGATATCACTTGATGGAATCTGGAAAGTCTCACCGTTTATACTGTAAGTAGCTTTTACTTTTGCGATAGCATTCATGGATTCGAGTTGTTCTTTCAGTGAACTGTCTCCGGAGGTTACTTTTGGTTTTTCTTTGAACTCAGTTAATTCAATCGTATCTTTACCGGAATTTACTGCACTTTTTATTTGTTTGACCGCAGCATCGACGTTGATGGTATTTCCATTGACTTCAGGCTTGATAACAAAAGAGTCGCCTGATTTTTCAATTGTTGCATCAGTTGTAGGTGTCCGGTCTTTATTCAGATCAGTCAGTTTAGTTGTCAATGTCTGAACGGTAGTATCCAGTTTCTGGTGGTCTTGACTGATAGGATCGATTTCTTGTTTTTCCGCTGCTGAAACATAAGTCATTCCCCAAGTCCATCCGTTTTGTTCATTTAGGATCGGAGAAAGCTCAGAAGTGAAATCATCTTTATAGCCGAGCTCAGATTTTGGTACTTCCTGCCAGACTTTTCCATCTTCTTTAATAGCTAATTTTTTATCGGAATAAGCTTCTTTTAATTTTTCATTTGCTTTTTCGACTGTTAGATCGCTGACATTTATTCCGTTGATTTCCGTATTCGGCAAAAAATGTTTTGTGTAGTATGTACTGCGATAGGTATAAAAGCTAATCAGCACTAAGAGAACACCAAGAGCTGAAAGCAAAGCAACATGTTTCGATTTTTTTCGATGCGAAGATCTTGTCATATCGACAACTCCTTAAGTAAAAGTTTAGGGTGGAACGGTCTCATGATAGCATAATTTAGACGAAAAGACGAAGGTTATCTCTTCTTTATGAAAAAATTTAGAAACCAGAAGAGTGATAAAATAAAAAAACGGAAAACACCGTTTAGATGTTTTCCGTCATATTCAAAAATTATTCAGCGTCTAGTTTAGCAAAAGCTTCATCTAGAATTTCTTTTAATTGTTTAGCAGAAGCAGCCATGCGGTCTTGTTCGCTGTCGCTTAAAGGAATTTCGATTACTTTTTGGATACCTTGACGGTTGATAACAGCAGGTGCACCAATGTAGATGTCGTTCAATCCATATTCGCCATTCATGAAGACTGATAAAGGAAGAACAGCATTTTCATCATCTAAGATGGCACGAGTGATACGTGCTAATGCTACTGCGATACCATAGAAAGTAGCGCCTTTTTTCTCGATAATTGTGTAAGCAGCGTCACGTACGCCGAAGAATAGGTTAACCATAGCTTCTTCATCGATTTCAGGGTTGTTTTTCACCCATTCATAGATTTGCAAGCCGGCAACATTTGCATGTGACCAAACTGGGAATTCTGAATCTCCGTGTTCACCTAAGATGTAAGCATGGACATTACGTGCATCAACGTCAACTAATTCCGCAAGTGCTTGACGGAAACGAGCAGAGTCAAGAGACGTACCTGAACCGATAACGCGTTCTTTAGGGAAACCTGAGAATTTCCAAGTTGAGTAAGTCAAAATATCTACTGGGTTAGCGGCAACTAAAAAGATACCGTTAAATCCTGATTCAACGATTTGTGTGACAACATCGCGGTTGATTTTTAAGTTTTTGTTTACTAAGTCTAAACGAGTTTCACCTGGTTTTTGTGGTGCGCCAGCTGTAATAACAACTAAGTCAGCATCATGTGCGTCTGCGTAAGTAGCAGAGTAGATTTTTTTAGGTGAAGTAAATGCCAAAGCGTGAGACAAGTCAATTGCGTCTCCTTCAGTTTTAGCAGTATTGATATCCACGATACCTACTTCTTGAGCAATATTTTGAGTAACTAGAGCAAAGGCATAGCTAGAACCTACGGCGCCGTCTCCAACAAGAATAACTTTTTGATGATCTTTTTTTTCTGCAGCTGCAGTCATTTAGTATCAATCCTTCCATTGATTTGTTTTTTCCCATGCTTATGCTAACATTTCTCAAGCCCCATGTCACGCTATTTGGCTATAAAATATAACAGATAACAAGGTTGTATTATATGTAAAAGCTTACATGTGCGTTATTTCACTATTTTTATAAATCAATTATTTCATTAAACTTTGAAGAAATTTTTAATTTCTTTATCATTTATTAACGATTCTCTTTTAGCCGAAACGCTTTGTTTTGTGGTATACTATACATTGACAGTATAAAAAAGAAAAAAAGCTCGATGGACTGGACCGCTAATTAGCAGTCCAGCCTTTTGTGCTGTTTTTAGAATTAGGTGGAAAAACAAAAATGAAAATGATCGTCGGGTTAGGAAACCCAGGTACCAAATACCAATATACTAAACACAATATCGGCTTTATGGTCGTGGATCAAATTGCACGCGAACATCAAGCTACTTTCAAAAGAAATCCATTCGAAGCAGAAGTTGCCGAATTTTTTCATAATGGAGAAAAGATCTTTCTAGTCAAACCACAGACATTTATGAATGAATCTGGTCGTGCAGTCGGACCGTTAATGACTTATTTTGGGATTTATCCAGAAGAATTAGTCGTCATCTACGATGATTTGGATCTGGCAGTAGGAAAGATCCGGCTCCGTCAAAAGGGGAGTGCCGGCGGGCATAATGGTATCAAAAGTATCATTTCCCATTTGAATACGAATGTCTTTGATCGAATCAAGGTGGGAATCGGCAGACCAGAAGGAAAAAAAACAGTGGTCCAACATGTGCTTAGTCCTTTCAGCAAAGAAAACCAGCCTTTGATAGAAGAAAGCATATTTCAATCTGTTAAAGCAGTCGAATATCTCATAGAAGGGCATTCGTTCGTGGATGCGATGAATCAATTCAATTGAGAAAGGAGGAAAAGGAATGGATATCATTCAATTAGTCGGAAAAGATCCGCAAGTAAAAGAATGGATCAGCAATTTAGAAGAAAAAATGCCTAGACAACTAATCACAGGATTAGCTGGCTCAGCGAAGACGCTTCTATTTGCTCGAGCATTTAAGAAAACAAATAAAAATATGATCATTCTGATGCCAAATTTGTATTATGCCAATCAGTTAGCAGAAGATCTGCAACATGTGATTCCGCAGGATCAGATCCATTTATTTCCAGTGGATGAAGTGCTTTCTGCTGAAATGGCCTTTTCTTCTCCAGAAGCGCGAGGCGAGAGAGTCGCAACGCTCAACGCACTTCAAGAAAAAAAAGCAGGTATCTATTTGTTGCCAGTCGCAGCTTTGCACAAGCGGCTGCCGAATAAGAAAACTTGGCTACAGGCGCAATTGAATTGGCATGTTGGTGATGAGATAGATGTGGAAAATCTTCCTCGCCAATTGACTTTGATGGGCTATGTACGAGAAGAAATGGTCGCAAAACCCGGAGAATTCAGTATTCGAGGAAGCATCGTCGATATTTACCCATTAACAACAAACTATCCTATTCGTGTAGAATTATTTGATGTAGAGATAGATTCTATGCGGTATTTTGAAGCAGAAACACAACGTTCAATCGAAAAAACGGAAGAAATCTGGGTTTCTCCAACGAGTGAACAAGTCTATGGACCAGAGGATCTGGAACATGGAATAGAGCAAATGCAAAAAATGTTAGAAAAACGGCTTGCTGCGACCACAGAAGAAGCAGACCGCGAGTTTTTACAAGATTACTTCGGTCAGATGACTTCAAGTTGGCAAGCAGGTATCCCAACAGAAGAAGCAAAATTCTACTCAGATCTTCTTTACCAAGAATTTGTAACGATCTTGGATTATTTTCCTTCAAATAGTTTACTAGTCGTTGATGATTACCAGCGGATCATGGAAACAAATCGGGAAATCGAAAGGGAAGCGGCAGAATGGCATACTCAAAAAATCAGCGAATTGCGGGTTTTTTCTGAGCAGTCATTTTCAGCAGATGTACAAAGAATCGTTCAAAAGGAAAAATTTACTACAACCTTTTTCTCACTCTTCCAAAAAGGGATGGGAAATCTTCGTTTCCAAGCAATCCATAATTTTCAATATCGGACGATGCAACAGTTCTTCGGACAAATGCCATTGCTGAAAACAGAAATGGATCGTTGGCGCAAGCAAAAACAGACTGTTGTGATCTTTATTCCGACAAAGGACAGAATACGTAAAGCAGAACAAATGCTTCGAGATGAAGATATATTAGTAGTAGAAACAGAAAAAAATGCATTGATCAGAGGACAGGTACAATTAGTTGAAGGAGCTTTGCAGGCTGGTTTTGAACTTCCTCAAGAAAAAATAGTAGCTATCACAGAAAAAGAAATTTTCCAAAAAACGACGAAAAAACAAACGAGACGACAAACAGTAACAAACGCAGAGCGATTGAAAAGCTATAATGAGTTAAAAGCAGGAGATTACGTTGTCCATGCCAATCATGGTATCGGGAAATACATTGGGATGGAAACGCTAGAAGTAGATGGCGTTCACCAAGACTATATGACTATTTTGTATCAAAACGACGACAAACTGTTTATTCCTGTTACTCAACTGAATCTGATCCAAAAATATGTCGCCTCGGAAGCCAAAGCACCTCGCATCAATAAGTTAGGCGGAAGTGAATGGACGAAAACTAAACGAAAAGTATCTTCGAAAATCGAAGATATCGCTGACGATTTAATCAAACTATACGCAGCAAGAGAATCAGAAAAAGGATATGCTTTTGGTCCTGATGACGCCTACCAAAAAGAATTTGAAAATGCGTTCCCTTATTCTGAAACAGATGACCAGTTGAGAAGTGCAGCGGAGATCAAGCGGGATATGGAAAAAGAAAAACCAATGGATCGACTACTCGTAGGTGATGTTGGTTATGGGAAAACAGAAGTAGCGCTTCGAGCGGCCTTTAAAGCGATAAAGGAAAGCAAACAAGTAGCCTTTTTAGTTCCAACAACGATCTTGGCACAGCAGCACTATGAAACGATGCTGGAAAGATTTGAAGGTTTCCCCGTAAATATCGGGCTATTAAGTCGTTTCAGAACAAGAAAGCAACAAAAAGAGACCATCGAACAACTGCGCACAGGTCAAGTTGATATTGTTGTAGGAACCCATCGAATCTTGTCAAAAGATATTGAATTTAGCGATTTGGGTCTATTGATCATTGACGAAGAACAACGTTTTGGTGTAAAACATAAAGAACGATTGAAACAGTTACGTGCACAAGTGGATGTTTTGACTCTGACAGCAACACCGATTCCGAGAACTTTGCATATGTCGATGCTAGGCGTGCGGGATCTTTCAGTAATCGAAACACCGCCTGCGAATCGTTATCCGATCCAAACATATGTTATGGAAAAAAATCCTGGGGCTATCCGCGAAGCAATCCATCGAGAAATGGGACGAGGTGGACAAGTATTCTATTTATATAATCGAGTAGAAACGATCGAACAAAAAGTAGAAGAAATCCAAGAACTCGTTCCGGAAGCGCGGATCGGCTATGCTCATGGACAAATGACAGAGGCGCAATTAGAAAATACGCTCTTTGAATTTATTGAAGGTCAGTATGATGTTCTTGTCACTACGACCATCATTGAAACAGGAGTGGATATCCCGAACGCAAATACATTGTTTGTTGAGAACGCTGATTATATGGGTTTATCCACGTTATATCAATTACGCGGACGGGTAGGAAGAAGTAGCCGTGTCGCATATGCTTACTTTATGTATGAGCAGCAGAAGATCCTTAATGAAGTCAGTGAAAAACGTCTTCAGGCAATCAAAGATTTTACAGAACTGGGATCTGGATTCAAAATTGCGATGCGTGATCTTTCCATTCGCGGTGCAGGTAATCTCTTAGGTGCTCAGCAACATGGATTTATTGATGCAGTCGGTTTCGATATGTATTCTCAAATGCTGAGCGAAGCAGTGTCTCGTAAACAAGGAAAGAATAGTCAAGTGGAGAAGACCACTGTTGAGATCGACCTCGGTGTTGACGCGTATCTACCTGAAACATACGTGGCAGATCAGCGGCAGAAAATCGAGATCTATAAACGAATTCGTGAACTTGATTCGCAAGAAATGCTAGATGAATTGGAAGATGATCTGCTCGACCGTTTTGGAGAATACCCAGAAGAAGTAGCACATCTCCTGACAATCGGACAGATTAAAATGGATGGCGATCGAGCGCTCTTGGAAACGATAAGGAAACAGGAGCCGCATATCGTCTTTACTCTAAGCAAAGTTGGAACGAAACGCTACAGCGTGGAACAATTATTCGAAGCGCTAACGGCGACGAAACTAAAAGCCAGTCTAGGCGTTGAAAAAGAACAGATGGTGATACGCTTGACGATTCCAAACCAAATGGAAGAAGCAGTGTGGCTTCAGGAAATCCAAAAGTTTGTCAAAGCATTGCGTGAGCAAAAATATCTGTCAGCGTAGGAAGGAGCAACGATTTGGATCATAAAGAAATGCGGCGCGTCATGCAAGGAGCATTTGTACTGACGATTGCTTCTTTCATAGCAAAAGTATTAAGTGCCCTTTACCGAATTCCTCTCCAAAACTTAGTCGGCGACGAAGGTTTTTATGTTTATCAGCAAGTTTATCCAATTTATGGGATAGCAATGACTTTAGCTTTATCAGGTCTTCCGCAGTTCATATCAAAGTACGTTGCAGAAAGAAAGAATCCTTTCGAGCGAAAGCAAGCTTTGCAAAGTCTTTATCCCTTGGTGTTTTGGACAGGCGTCTTTCTGTGGCTGTTTGTCTTTTCATTTAGCAGTTGGATTGCTTGGATGATGGGGGATATACAATTGAAACCACTGATCCAAGTAGTTTCTTTTACCTTTTTGCTGATGCCTGGTTTATCTTTTTATCGAGGGAATTTTCAAGGAAGATTTTTGATGGAACCAACGGCAGTTTCTCAAGTAGTTGAGCAGTTCGTTCGTGTTTCTGTAATCGTCTGTAGTGCATTTGCTTTTAGAAAGCTCGGATGGACGGTGTACCAAACGGGGACGGCAGCGATGAGTGGAGCAGTTTTTGGCGGGTTATGCGCATATGGGATCCTTCACTACTATGAACAAAAGATTCATGGAGGAGTATTAAGCTTCCGCCGGTTCCCATTATTCAAACAGCCACCAAAATCTTTGATCCGGCGCTTTCTAGTAGAAGGCGGTCTGGTTTCGATTTATAGCGGATTACTCATCTTTTTTCAGCTAATCGACTCTTTCTTTGTAAAAAATGCTTTGGAAGTTTACGGTCTATCGGAATATGGTGCGAAGATAGCAAAAGGGGTCTATGATCGAGGGCAGCCTTTGGTTCAATTAGGTTTAGTGATTGCCACCGCATTAAGTGCGACATTTCTGCCTGCATTGACCCGTCATTTGACCAATCGGATCTATCGTCAGTTTTTGCAGACAGCCAAAATTTATCTTAGATTGACGACCGCTTTGGCATTAGCTGCATCTTTGGGATTGGCCTTACTGCTTCCTTATATCAATTATGCGTTGTTTAAAGATTATGCAGGAAATGCAGCGCTTGTATTGTTTGTTTTTTCCATTGCTTTTACTGCAGTCATCCAAGCCTATCAAAGTATTGCTCAAAGCAAGAACTCTTTTCGCCCTTCTTTAAAAGGAGCAGGATGGGGGCTCTTGGTAAAAGGATTGACTACTTCTTTTCTAACTGGTTTATTAGGAACAGCCGGAGCAAGCCTGTCTACCCTTTTAGGATTAGGTGTGACGCTTTGGTATTTTGTCCGAATCGAAACAAAAGAGCTAAATGCTTTTTGGAAAGAACGACATTTTGGGCGGAAGTTGATTATCAGCCTTCTTTGTATGACAGCAGTCCTGCTGCTGTATTATGGTGTATTGAATATAGTGTTTGGTCCTGTAACTCATCGTTCCACTGCTTTTTTTGTCAGTGTGATAGGCGTTGGGGTTGGCGCATCTGTGTTCATTTATGCAGTGATTCGTCTCCGTCTGTTTACAGTAAGAGAGTGGCTCATGTTGCCATTTGGTAAGAAAATTCTACGATTAAACAAAAAAATCAAAAAGTGAGGAATAAGATATGCGATTAGACAAATTTTTAAAAATATCCCGAATCATCAAAAGACGATCAGTAGCAAAAGAAGTGGCTGATAAAGGAAGGATCCAAATCAACGGAAAATTGGCGAAATCTTCCAGTGATGTCAAAGTAGGCGACATTTTGAAAGTCCAGTTCGGCAACAAAACATTGGAAGTGAAAATTACGGAATTACATGAATCGACCAAAAAAGAAGATGCACAAAAAATGTACGAAATTATTTCTGAAAATCGCACAGAAACACTAGAGAAATAGATTAGACAAGCTTTCATGATATTGGTATAATGAGAAAGACAATCAAAAAAGATTGGAGCGAATCCAAGTGACGAAAAAAAGCAATAAAATCGCTGCGCTAGATACGGAATATGCAAAGAAAAAGTATGCTGAATTTCAGCAACAACAACGACAACTGATTTTTCGAAGACGCAGACTGGCTGCAATTTTTGTTGGTGCTTTGGTCATTTTCGCGATAATAGGTGTGCAGATTTTCCATGATATGCAAAGGATGCATCAATTGAACGAATTGAGAGTCGAAGCAAATACTGAAATGAAAGAAGTCAACGCAGACGTTGATCAGCTGCACCAAGATGTTTCATTGCTGAAAGATGATGAATATGTAGCTAAACTTGCCAGAAGTAAATTCTTTTACTCAAAAGACGGTGAAAAAGTTTATCCTATATTAGAATCAAATACAGACAGCTCGACAAATGAAACAGATCAATCAACTAGTTCTACAACTGCAAAATAAGCAGGAATATAAAAAAGGGAAATAATTAGGAGGAACATTTTTTTTATGTCAATCGAGGTAGGAGCAAAACTGCAAGGAAAAGTATCAGGAATTACAAATTTTGGTGCGTTTATTGATCTAGGTGCTGGAAAAACGGGTCTAGTTCATATTAGCGAAGTGTCAAATGGATATGTAAAAGACATCCATGATGTTTTAAGTGTAGGAGATGAAGTAACAGTCAAAGTTATTTCAGTAAATGATGATGGGAAAATCGGACTATCTATCCGCAAAGCGCAGGAACAACCTGTAGAATCTGGAGAAGAAAGCCGTCCTAAAAAATTTCAACAAAAAGATTCCCGTGACAACCGCAATCGTCCAGCACAGAAAAAATCTTTTTCTCGCAGTCAGCCTTCAGCTCAAAAAGAAGACTTCGATTCATTGATGAGTTCATTTTTGAAAGATAGCGATGACCGCTTATCTTCATTGAAGCGAAACACAGAAGGAAAACGCGGTGGTCGTGGCGGACGCCGCAGCTAATAAAGCTGAAAATAATGATGATGCGACTATTTTAGTCAGAGTATCAACAGAGGGCAGGTTAATTGTCGTTTTAGACGTTTTCCCGCTCTCTTTTTTTAGGAAGAAAGGGTGTGGAAAGAATGAGCGTTGAAAAAGACGGTAAAAAAGTACCGCTATTGCAGCAGTCATTTATTCGGCACGGGAATGAACAAAGATTCTGGCAAAAAGAATCAAGGATTTTAGCAGCGGTATCAGGTGGGGTTGATTCGATGGTTTTGCTCCATTTGCTTTTGCAAGCGCAACGCCAAATCGGTTTTTCTTTGGGCGTCGTCCATATCAATCACCAATTGAGAGAAGAATCAGCAGAAGAAGCTGCTTATCTTCGCTCATATTGTGAAAAGAAGAATCTCCCTTTATATGTAAGTGTTTGGGAAGATCCGGCCAAAACGGCCATAGAAACAGCAGCCCGTAACTTTCGTTATCAAGCATTCACTCGCGTGATGGAAGAAGAACAATATGATACGTTGATGACTGCTCATCATGGAGATGATCAAATCGAGACGGTGTTGATGAAAATCATTCGTGGAGGACAGTTAAGTACTTTTTCTGGAATCAAAGAAGTACAACCATTTGCTACGGGCAGGCTTGTTCGTCCATTGCTGAGTTTCAGTAAAGAAGAATTATATGCTTATGCAGCAGAATCACAGCTTGTTTACTTTGAGGATCAGACGAACCAATTATTAGATGTCCAAAGAAATCGGCTTCGCCATTTGGTTGTTCCTCAGTTAAAACAAGAAAACACCCAGGTGATGAGACATTTTCAGCAGTTTTCGCAACAGATCCAATGGGCAGACCAAGTCATTCAAAAATGTATGGGGCAGTTAATCGAAAAGGAAGTCGAACAGTTAAAGGATCGATTTCAATTTTCAGCAGAAATGATAGAAAAAATGGAAGAAGCGGAACGATACTATTTTTTCCACTCCTTCTTCGACAAAGTATTCTCAGAAACAGGGGTCATTTTGAAAGAGCAGCAAATGACATCGATTTTAGAGCAGTGGCAACAGAAAAAAAGTCAATGGCAGCTTAGCATCGGCAGCAACTGGGTACTGAAAAGAGAGTACCATTTTGTTGTACTCGCTAAAAAAGAAAAACAAGCCACTGCTCAGACAGAAGATCAGCGCTTGTTGCTTATTCCAGAACAAGGGATACAGTTGAACGAAACAGAATGGATTGGTCTGCTCAAACCTGAACATTCAGAGGACATCAAAGCAACAGATTCATGTTCTCTGTTTTCTCATGACATTTGGGTTCCCGCCGATGTGCAACTATATGTCGAAAAAAGAAAAGCAGGAGACCGTATTCAATTAACGGAGAAACTTACAAAAAAAGTATCTAGATATTTTATCGATCAGAAAGTACCTAATTCACAAAGGCAGCATGCTTGGATCATTACAGATGCCAAAAGAAATATATATAGCTTGATACCTTTTGCCTTTTCATATTTGAGTATTCGTGAAGAAACTGATAAAATACACTACATACTTCTTTACAAATATCAAAAAGAAGCAATTGGAAGGAGAACCTGATGTTGGAAAAGGATATTGAGAGAATTTTGATCTCACAAGAAGAGATACAAGTTCGTTGCAAAGAACTAGGCAAAGAGTTAACAGAAATTTACCAAAACACCAATCCCCTAGTAGTAGGTGTCTTAAAAGGAGCGGTACCATTCATGGCAGATATCGTTCGTTCTATCGATACGTATTTGGAATTGGATTTCATGGATGTTTCAAGCTACGGGAATGCAACAGTCTCGTCAGGGGAAGTAAAAATCGTCAAAGACTTGGATACAAATGTAGAAGGTCGCGATCTGTTGATCGTTGAAGATATCATTGACAGCGGAAGAACACTTGCTTATTTAGTGGATCTTTTCAAATACCGCAAAGCTAAATCAGTCAAAATCGTTACACTACTTGACAAACCCGAAGGAAGAGTAGTAAACATCGAAGCAGATTATGTTGGGTTCAACGTACCAAATGAATTTGTTGTCGGTTATGGCCTGGATTATGCAGAAGCATATCGTAACCTTCCGTACATCGGTGTATTGAAACCTAGTGTTTATCAATCAAATTAATGCTGTATCTCAATTAAATTATGGTACAATAGAATGGTCAGGATTGATAAAAAACTGTTAAATTAAATTGACGCTTAGGGAGGGCAACTATGAACAAAAAGAACAATGGCATGATGAAAAATGCCTTGTATTATGTCCTCGTAATCTTAGCGATGGTAATGGTCGTTTATTTCATTTTTGGTAATAACGGCCAGCGATCGTCAGATATCGAGTACTCAAAATTCACAGAACAACTACAAGCAGGCAAAATCAAAGAGTTTGAAGTGCAGCCTGCAAATGGTGTATATAAGATCACTGGTGAATACAAGGAACAGCAGACAGTCGCTAACAGCGGCGGGTTAGCTATCTTGGGTTCAACAGATACGACTACTACCCATTTCACAACAATCATTTTGCCAAATGATACAACATTGAGCCAAGTAACAGAACTGGCAAAAGAAAACAAAGTTGCTACAACAGTAAAAGAAGAATCAAGCAGCGGCGTATGGGTTTCGTTATTGCTTAGCTTCTTGCCGATCGTGATCATCATCTTTTTCTTCTACATGATGATGGGACAACAAGGCGGCGGTGGTGGCGGTGGCGGCCGTGTCATGAACTTTGGTAAATCAAAAGCCAAAGAAGCAGACAAAAAAGCTAATCGCGTACGTTTTTCTGATGTAGCGGGTGCGGAAGAAGAAAAACAAGAACTAGTTGAAGTTGTTGAATTTCTGAAAGATCCTCGCCGATTTGTTGAATTAGGTGCCCGTATCCCGGCAGGTGTACTTTTAGAAGGACCTCCAGGAACAGGTAAAACCTTGTTAGCAAAAGCTGTTGCCGGAGAAGCTGGCGTACCATTTTATTCGATCTCAGGTTCTGATTTCGTAGAAATGTTTGTCGGTGTCGGGGCAAGCCGTGTTCGTGATTTGTTTGAAACAGCGAAGAAAAACGCACCGGCTATCATTTTCATCGATGAAATTGATGCAGTAGGTCGTCAACGTGGTGCCGGTATGGGCGGCGGACATGATGAACGCGAACAAACATTGAACCAATTGCTTGTAGAAATGGATGGTTTCGACGGAAATGAAGGAGTAATCGTCATTGCTGCAACTAACCGTTCTGACGTACTAGATCCAGCGTTACTACGTCCCGGACGTTTTGACCGTCAAATTTTAGTTGGCCGTCCAGATGTAAAAGGACGTGAAGCAATCTTACGTGTCCATGCACGGAATAAACCGATGGCCGATGATGTTGACTTGAAAGTTGTTGCTCAACAGACTCCAGGGTTTGCCGGAGCAGATTTGGAAAACGTCTTGAACGAAGCGGCGCTAGTAGCTGCTAGAAGAAATAAAAAGAAAATCGATGCTTCTGATATCGATGAAGCGGAAGATCGCGTGATTGCAGGTCCAGCTAAAAAAGATCGTGTAATCAGCAAAAAAGAACGCGAAATGGTTGCTTATCACGAAGCTGGTCATACGATTGTCGGATTAGTGTTAAGTCGCGCTCGGGTCGTCCACAAAGTAACGATTATCCCTCGCGGACGCGCCGGTGGATATATGATCGCTTTGCCAAAAGAAGATCAGTTCTTGATGACAAAAGAAGATATGTTTGAACAAATCGTAGGCTTGCTTGGTGGACGTACAGCTGAAGAAATCATCTTCAATGTCCAATCAACTGGTGCCTCCAATGACTTTGAACAAGCGACAGCTTTAGCACGAAGCATGGTAACAGAATATGGAATGAGCGATCGTTTAGGTCCCGTTCAATATGAAGGCAATCATCAAGTGTTCGTTGGCCGCGACTACGGTCAAACAAAAGCTTACTCTGAACAAGTTGCTTTCGAAATTGATCAAGAAGTACGCAAGATTTTGATGGAAGCTCATGCCAAAGCTCATGAAATCATCGAAGCTCATCGTGCACAGCATAAATTGATTGCTGAAAAACTTCTGGAATTCGAAACATTGGATGCCAAAGCAATCAAATCGTTATTCGAACACGGTGTGATGCCTGAAGGTACTGAGTCAAATGATTATCCAAGCGAAAAAGAAGCGAAAACTTTTGAAGAAGCAAAACGTGCTTTGGAAGAAAAAGACGCTGAAAAACAAGCAGAAGAAAAACGTGATTTTGAAGAAGCAAAACATGAACTGCATGAGGAAAATAAAGCAGAACATGATTCAGATTCTCAACAATCAGAAGATAATCATTCAGACGATCAATACAAATAAAAAAATATAGGTCAATTGATCTGATAGGACTCCCGAAAACCGGAACAAAAACCGGTTTTCGGGAGATTTCTTTATTTAAGATGTAAATAGGATGATGTCCTGTTTTCTAGATGATTCTGAATTATTTTTAAAAGAAGCATTCCAAAGTTGAAAAAAGCAGGAGTTGCTAGTATGATTCACTATGAGTTTAAAAACGGAAAAAGGAGTACATAACAAATGAAAGATTATCTGGTTAAGGCACTTGCTCACGACGGATTCGTACGAGCATACGCCGTTCAAGCAACAAATACTGTAGCGGAGGCACAAAGACGTCATGATACTTGGCATACGTCCTCAGCTGCTTTAGGACGAACATTAGTGGGCAGTCTGCTGCTTGGTGCAACACTTAAAGGAGAAGATAAACTAACTGTTCGAATCCAAGGCGATGGTCCAGCAGCGGGAATCGTAGTAGATGCAAATGGGAAGGGAGATGTGAAAGGCTACATCAAAAATCCGCATCTCAGTCTTCCTTTGAATAGTGAAGGTAAAATCGATGTGCGAGGAGCAGTTGGGACACAAGGGATGTTTACTGTCACAAAAGATTTAGGATTAAAAGAACCTTTTTCTGGACAAACGCCAATTGTTTCTGGAGAAATCGCTGAAGATTTTACTTACTATCTCGCTATCTCAGAACAAATCCCTTCAGCTGTTGGACTAAGTGTACTGGTCAATACTGATGACAGTATCAAGACAGCGGGTGGATTCATGATTCAAATCATGCCAGGTGCCGATGAAGAAACAATCAGTAAGATTGAGGAACAATTAAAAACAACACCAAGAATCTCCACTCTCTTAGATGAAGGACAAACACCAGAAGAAATATTGAAGGGATTGCTTGATACAGAAGAGCTGAACGTTTTAGAAAAAATGCCTGTTCAATTCAAATGTGACTGTTCGAAAGAAAAATTTGCAGAAGCAATTATCGCGCTAGGTGCAGAAGAAATCCAAGCAATGATAGATGAAGATCATGGAGCAGAAGCGGTATGCTCTTTCTGTAACAATAAATACAAGTATAGTGAAGAAGAATTAGCTGGATTGAAGAAAGAAGCCTTAGGAGGAATTTAAGTGGAACACAAATGGAAAATCGGCAATGTTGAAATCCCTAATCGTGTCGTTGTTGCGCCGATGGCTGGAATAACAAATTCAGCATTTCGAGTCACTGTCAAAGAATTTGGTGCAGGCTTAGTCGTATGTGAAATGATCAGTGACCAAGGTATCCATTTCAGAAACAAAAAAACTTTAGAGATGCTCCACATTGAAGAAACAGAACATCCATTAAGTTTACAGATATTTGGCGGGAACAAAGACAGCCTACTTGAAGCTGCTCAATTTGTCGAAAAAAACACAGCTGCAGATATAATAGACATCAATATGGGCTGTCCAGTAAACAAAGTGATCAAAGCAGAAGCAGGGGCAAAGTGGCTTTTAGATCCTGAGAAAGTATACGAAATGGTTAAAGCTGTTTCTTCAGCAGTAGATATCCCTGTAACGGTCAAGATGCGTATCGGTTGGGATGAAGAACACGTCTTTGCTGTAGAAAATGCATTAGCAGCACAATCAGCTGGAGCAAGTGCCATCGCTATGCACGGGCGTACACGGGTTCAGATGTATGAGGGAAAAGCAGATTGGGAAATATTAAAAGAAGTAAAAAAACATCTCACCATCCCATTTATGGGGAACGGGGATGTCAAAACACCCGAAGATGCAAAACGGATGCTTGATTATGTTGGTGCAGACGGTGTGATGATTGGCCGGGCAGCTTTGGGAAACCCATGGATGATTCATCGTACACAGCATTATCTAGAAACAGGAGAACTGATTCCTGAACCAACACCAGCCGAAAAGATTGCTACAGCTAAACTTCATTTACAACGCTTAGCAGATCTCAAAGGAGAAAAAGTAGCATGTAGAGAATTCAGAACACATGCGGCTTATTATTTAAAAGGGATTCCTCGAGCAGCAAAAGTGAAAGTAGCAATCAATCAGACAGAAAATCAGCAAGAAATCAATGATCTGCTGGATCAATTTGTAGAAAAAGCAGAAAAAGTACTATTGAAACAAACGTTGTGATTTCTAAGTTTTTCGTGAATTTTCAAGCCGAAATTCCAAGTTCGGCTTGCTTTTTTTGTGTTTCATTGGCATTATAGGAAAGAGATTAACATGAGAATGGAGGAACTTTTGTGACACAGGAACAACAACATCAAGTAGAAGATTTAAATGATCAAATGCTTGTACGTCGTCAAAAAATGGAACAATTGCGTGAAGATGGAATCGATCCATTTGGAAAAAGATTTGAACGCACACACAACTCAGAAGAATTGCATGAACTATTTGATCCAAGAACAAAAGAAGAACTAGCAGAGATGGGATTGACCGCTAGTGTAGCTGGTCGTATGATGACTCGCCGAGGAAAAGGAAAAGCTGGATTTGCGCATCTACAAGATCGTGAAGGCCAAATTCAAATTTATGTGAGAAAAGACCAAGTAGGTGATGAAGCCTATGAAGTATTCAAACATGCAGACCTTGGAGATTTCTTTGGTGTAACTGGACAAATCATGAAAACAGACACAGGCGAAGTTTCTATCAAAGCTTCAGAAATCACGATTTTGTCAAAAGCACTTCGTCCACTGCCAGATAAATACCATGGCTTGACGAATATTGAACAACGCTACAGACAACGCTACTTGGATTTGATCAGTAATCGCGAAAGCTTTGACCGATTTATGAAACGAAGCCAAATTATCAGCGAGATCCGTCGTTATTTAGATGGCAATGGCTATATCGAAGTAGAAACGCCAGTATTGCATAATGAGGCAGGTGGAGCCGCTGCTCGTCCGTTCATCACGCACCATAATGCACTGGATATTGATTTATATTTGCGTATCGCGTTGGAGCTTCATTTGAAACGACTAATTGTCGGCGGAATGGAAAAAGTTTATGAAATCGGTCGTGTTTTCCGTAATGAAGGGATTGACACTACGCATAATCCAGAATTTACGATGTTAGAAGCATACACAGCATATACTGATTTCAATGATGTAATGAATCTGACAGAAGGTATTATCCGTAACGCAGCTCAAAAAGTACTAGGGACAGCGAAAATCACATATGATGGACAAGCTGTTGACTTAGAAAGCGACTTTAAACGTATCCATATGGTAGATGCGATCAAAGAACAAACTGGTGTAGATTTCTGGAAAGAAATGACATTGGAAGAAGCATTAGCCTTAGCTGAAAAGCATAACGTAGAAGTAACAGAAGCGATGGGAGTCGGACATGTTATCAATGAATTCTTTGAAACGTTTGTTGAAGAAACGTTGACACAACCGACATTTGTTTACGGACATCCAGTCGAAGTTTCGCCTTTAGCGAAGAAAAATCCAGAAGATCCTCGATTCACAGACCGATTCGAACTATTTATCGTAGGACGCGAATTTGCTAATGCCTTTACAGAACTAAACGATCCAATTGATCAAAGAGAACGATTTGAAGCACAAGAAAAAGAACGTGAACTAGGGAACGATGAAGCTCACGGTGTAGACGAAGACTTCTTGGAAGCATTAGAATACGGTATGCCGCCAACTGGTGGTCTAGGTATCGGGATTGACAGATTAGTGATGCTGCTAACTGACGCTCAATCCATTCGGGATGTTCTACTATTCCCAACAATGAGATAATCAAATAAAAGCTGTCTAAGGGACTCCTTAGGCAGCTTTTGCTATGTAGAAAGCAACAAACAATAACGAATGTTCAAAAGCTGTTATCAAATATTGCAGACATTAATGGAGCCGAAAGCGAACGATGAAGAAAGAAAAGTAGTAAATAATCGCTTATTGAAAAAAACTTGAAAAAATACAAAAAATTCGTTGACCAAGATAAATTTAGTTGGTATATTATTACTTGTCCAAAAGACAGAAGGAAATATTTCTTCAAAAACATAACAAAAAAGTTATTGACATGTTGCTAACGACATGATAAGATAACTAAGTCGTTAAAAAAGAACAGCTTGCGAAGCTTGATTCTATCGAAAAAAACTTCAAAAAAGTTCTTGACAAATAACAAACGATAAGTTATGATAAATGAGTTGCTGAAAGATTTCGAAAAATGAAATCAAAAAAACTTTTAAAAAAGAGTTGACAACCACTTGTCACTCTGATATGATATAAAAGTTGCTACGGCA
>NZ_KV817725.1:214054-245975 GCF_001814765.1 Enterococcus sp. HMSC061C05 | reverse complement strand
ACCGAGGAGTTGGTAGGAGAACACCGTTTACCAAGGCGTCATGGAAAAGCCGATCTACTTTTATAGAAAAAGCACGTAAGACTGAAAACAGTTCTTCGTGCTTTTTCTTTTTTAGTTTGCTTGCTAAATGATAATAGAACTTAGATAAAGAATAGACTGTAGCATATGTGTGACTGTCTATTCTTTAGGTTCGATGATCGAAACATTGAAATCTTTCAGAAGTTCCAAAGCCGATTCTCCATGTTTTCTACTAGAAACTAACGTTGGATCAACAAAAAAATCAGCTTCAGGGAACGCACTCTGCAAGCCTATCAAATTAGAGAGCACACATAAGTTTGTTTCGATCCCAACCACTTCGATCTCTTTTTGTTCTTCTTTGCTTTCAAACAAAGTCTTTTTGATTTCAGCTAAAGTTTCAGGGGGGATCGTAAAGTAATACTTTTTGATCACTCGTTCATTTTCTTGGGGAGAAAGAAGAGGGATCAATTGCAAATCTTCCCGTTCCTCTTCTTTGTCCTTCAGTTCGACTGGAATATCCCGTGTGAATAGAATATATTCCTTGTCTTTGCGTGCTTTAGCTAATCGTTTAGCAATGCGTTCCGCCAATTGGTCTGATTCTGGAATATAAAATTCGCTGTTTGGATCAAGAATATGATTTTGCATATCGATAATAACTAACATTTTCTTTCCTCCTACGTTCATGACGTCATTTTTTTATTTTCAATAGAAGTTTTTTAAAATATAAGCAACACCAGCTTCCTCATTCGTCAGTGTTACTTGGTTTGCAATTTCTTTTACTTGCCGCTGTGCATTCCCCATCGCAATACTCAACCCACTATAATTCAACATAGCAATGTCGTTTTCTTGATCGCCAAAAGCCATGATGTCACTCGACTCGATTCCAAGGTAATCCGCCAGAAAAACAAGTGAATGAGCTTTAGTGATACCTGTAGGCGTGATTTCTAAGAAATGCGGATCAGAGAATACTGAATTGATGCCGTCTGCTTGCAAATCTCTTTGTAGCTTCTGTAGTTTTTCTTCACTCTTATCTGTTAACGCTAATTTAAGATAGCTAAGAGAAGGATCTTCTAACATACTTAAAATTTGATCAAAAGAATGATTCTGCAGATTGAAATGCTCATAATAGGGGTCGTCTTTGACAAGATTAGATTCATCGAATGTCAGCTGATCATCTTGGGTTTCTCGGCTGGCAATAATTGAGATTTTTGCTTCTTGAGCATAGAAGAAGGCTCTTTTCAGAGTATCGATATCTATTTTCGAACGTCTGAGAACCTTTGCCATCTTTCCATCCTTCATTTCAGCAATCAGCGAACCATTGGAAGAAATCAAATAGCCGCCGATTCCTAATTCGGAAAAAATATCTTTAGCAGAAATGCTGTTCCTTCCTGTAGCTACTGTTACGATTCCGCCATTTTCATCAAATTTCCGAAGTGCTTGGATATTTTCTTCTGGTATCTTTCCATTTCGATCAAGCAAGGTACCGTCTAAATCAATCGCTGCTAGTTTCATTTTATCTTCCTACTTTCTTTTTACATATCTATTTTCCTGTTACCTTAAGATTAAATGAGAAATCAAAAAAATGAAACTAACTTGCTTTGCCGTTATGAATTTTTTCAAAAAACATTCTTAAGAAAAAGGTGGCTATATATAGTAGTTTTTGGTCAATACCTTTGAATAAAAAGCCATGAAAAACGAATAGTTAGCGCTTACCAATGCGTTTTGTGATGAAAATATTTTAAAATATTCAATGAAAACAAAGCATATATTTTGCTTTAATGCCAAATGAGGAATATTCTAGATGTAGAACAGGTTAGAAAAAGATTAGAAAAAGGAGTGATTTTGATGGAGAAGAGATACGGCGTAGTTCCTGTGGTGACTGCTTCAGACGAAAATTATGCTCCTTACTTGAGCGTGATGATCGCCACTGCATTAGAAAATTGCAATAAAACAAGACGCATAAAATTTTATGTGATTGACGATGGTCTATCAGAATATAGTAAACAAGGATTGGAAGAAACGGTAAATAAATATTCAAGTAATGCAAGTATCCAATTCCTGACAGTGGAAAAAGATATCTACGAAGACTTCCTAGTCAGCGACCATATCACAACTACCGCTTACTTAAGAATTTCTTTACCCAACTTATTAGCTAAAGAGGATTATAAAAAAGTCCTTTACTTAGATTCAGATGTGTTAGTGCTAGACGATATCGTAAAACTATATGATGAACCATTAAATGGAAAAACGATCGGCGCTATTATCGATCCAGGACAAGTGAAAGCATTGGAAAGATTAGGAATAGATTCCGATGACTTGTACTTCAATTCAGGGGTGATGGTGATTGACATCGATCAATGGAATAAAAAAGAAATTACAGAAAAAACTATCCATTATTTAAGTGAAAATGGTGATCGAATCATCTATCACGATCAAGATGCTTTGAATGCTGTCCTTTATGAAGACTGGGAACAACTTCATCCAAAATGGAACATGCAGACTTCTTTGATTTTTGAACGACACCCAGCACCAAATGAAAAATATGAACGTCTGTATAAAGAAGGAAATGAAAAACCTTCGATCGTTCATTTTACAGGACATGATAAACCTTGGAATACATTGAAAGATCATCCGTATACCAATTTATACTTAAAAAAATTAGCACACAGTACTCTAACGAAAGTAGGCGAGATCAATGAATAAAAAAGAAATAGCAGTAGTCGCAAGTTGTAATACAAAATTCGTACCGCATTTAGCTGCATTATTTGTCTCAGTATTAGATAATTGCAACCCGTCTAAGTTTGTTCGGTTCTATGTGATTGACGACGATATCGATTTTGAAAGCAAACAGCTTTTACGTTTCTCAGTGAAAAATGCACGAATGAATTCAGATGTAGAATTTTTGAAAATCAATAAAGAATTCTTTACAAATGTAGTAATCAGCGATCGTATTCCAGAAACAGCTTATTACCGCATAGCGATTCCAGAATTGTTCCGCGGCACGGAAGTCGAACGTATCTTATATATGGATTGCGACATGATCGCTTTACAAGATATCTCTAAATTATGGCGTCTTGACTTCGGTGATTCAATCGTAGCAGCTGTTGAAGACGCTGGGTTCCATCAACGATTAGAAAAAATGGAGATTCCAGCTAAATCAATGCGTTACTTCAACTCAGGATTGATGCTGATCAATGTAAAAAAATGGTTAGATGAAAATATTACGCAAAAAGTATTAGACTTCATCGAACATAATCCAGAAAAATTAAGATTCCATGACCAAGATGCATTAAATGCAATCTTACATGATCGTTGGCTTCCGCTTCATCCGCGTTGGAATGCACAAGGCTATATCATGGCTAAAGCAAAGAAACATCCAACAGCAGCAGGTGAACGTGAATACGAAGAAACACGCAATAATCCTTACATTATCCATTTCTCAGGACATGTGAAACCTTGGAGCAAGGATTTTGAAGGACCAACGAAGAAATATTACGAAAAATATGCAGGGATGACGGCGTTCCGTTGTGTGGCTAAATTCCCTAAATATCCAAAATATGCAAAAGTTCAACAAAAAACAGACGTAGTTGTTAAATAATAGAAGACTACAACTGAACAGGGGGAGTAGGAATGGAAATTACACTGTCTAAAAATGCAGTAGAGACGTTAATCGAAAAAGTGGGGGAAAATACAAAAATTGCACTCGCTCTCATCAATGATTCCGATCCATTTTTAAGGGATAAAGGTGCTTTTGCAAAAGGCAGCTTTTTTCAAATCATTCCTTTTGTTTCGGAATTCGGAGAGTATGCTACAAAAATCGAGCATCCTTTACTGGAAATCTATACATCTAAAGTAGAACAAAGTTATTTCGGTAAACGACTGAACATGGACTTTAATAAACAGCTTGACAGCTTCTCATTAGAAAATGAAAGTGCAGTACTCGATTATAATATCAAATTAAAGAACTGCTTCTTCAGCTAATCGTTTTTGAAAAGTCCAGAAAGGAGGTATACATTGAGATACTACTTTGTGGATGATGAAAAGAAAGTCACAGAAACAGATGAAAACAAATACAACTGGCTTATTCTCGATAATACAAAGCCAGAAGAGATCCAGCAGGCAATTAAAGAATTCGAGCTTCCAGATGACATTTTCGTAGGCACGGAATATCCGGAAGAAGTTTCTCGGATGGAACGCCTTTATGAGACCAAATTAGCGCATCCATTTTCTTTGGTTGTGATCAATCTGGATCAGTCAGATAATCGTATCGAAAAAAAATTGACACCAATATCTTTTGTACTTTCCGATAATCTCTTGATTACATGTATCGATAGAAAAACCGAGTTCGTGGATCGCCTACTGACAAAGCATGGAGATCATTTAAACTCGTTTGAAAAGATCATCACGTATACATTACTGGATATTTATACCCATTACGTGAAAGAACTAAGAGAAATGAAGCATAGAATTGATGCTTTGGATAAAGCAGCTCGTAAAACGACGGAGAATGAGGAATTGTATAAACAGGCAGATCTTGAAAGAGACATAGTGTATATCGATCATACCTTAAGAGATCAGCGAGAAACAATGGATCAATTATGGAATTCTGAAACGTTCATCAAACGGTTAGACGATGAACAGTTGCTTTATGATGTTCATTTGAGACAGCGACAAACAGAAAAAATGATCGAGATCTATCGAGACTTATTGGAGAGTATTGGTGATTTATTCAATGGGATGATGGATAATAACCTAAACCATATCATGAAGTACCTAGATTCAGCTGCACTGATCATCTCCGTTCCTGCGTTGTTTGCAGGGATTTGGGGAATGAATACAGGAGGATTGCCGGGTAAAAGCTCTGCTTTAGGATTTATTCTCGTAGTATTCGGCTCTTTGATAGCAGCGGCGGTTTTAGGCTACCATCTATACCGAAAAGATTATACGAATTAAACAAACTATTTAAAACAGGTATCAAACAAAGAAATTTGTTTTGGCAATACAATTTAGAAAAACTAGGAGGAATACAGCAATGACAGAACCAAAATTAATCGATCCGCGAAATCTGTACCATACGGAGAAATTTCCTAAGCAAGATCAGGATACACCAGCTTTACAGCAGAACATGATTCCTGTTCCTGATTGCGGAGAAGAATCCTATGAGGGTAATAATCAGCTGGAAAACCGCCGTGTACTCATCACTGGTGGAGACTCAGGGATCGGTCGTGCAGCAGCGATTGCATTTGCTAGAGAAGGTGCAGATATCGCTCTTCAATTCTTCCCAGGAGAAGAAAAAGATGCAGAAGAAGTAGCTAAATACGTCAAAGATGCAGGACGTAAAATCGTCTTACTACCATTTGATCTTCGTGATGAACAAGCACCTAAAGAAATCATTGAAAAAGCAGTAAGTGAGCTTGGTGGGCTAGATACGATGGTATTGAATGCAGGACAGCAAATTTCTTGCCAGTCCATTACTGAACTGCCACTTGAACAAATCAAAGACACATTCATGGTCAACATCATCGCTATGTTTGCTTTAGTGAAAGAAGCTGTTCCGCATATCCCTGCAGGAGGAGCGATTGTTACAACAACTTCTGTCCAAGCCTTCAATCCAAGTGAACATTTGTTGGATTATGCAGCAACAAAAGCTTCAATTGCTAACTTTACGATTGGCTTAGCAAAACA
Organism: Enterococcus sp. HMSC061C05; assembly: GCF_001814765.1. NCBI lineage: Bacteria > Bacillati > Bacillota > Bacilli > Lactobacillales > Enterococcaceae > Enterococcus > Enterococcus sp. HMSC061C05. The sequence continues at coordinate 240,272 of NZ_KV817725.1, read as the reverse complement.
ACTTGCTCCTAAGGGAATCCGTGTAAATGGTGTAGCGCCTGGTCCAATCTGGACACCGCTACAACTAGACGAAGGTCAGCCTTCTGATTCGATTCCTGAATTTGGTCAGCAAAGTTTACTAGAACGTGCAGGTCAACCAGGAGAATTAGCACCGGTCTATGTCTTCTTAGCATCGAATAAAGCAAGTTATGTCACAGCTCAAATTTACGGAGTAACTGGTGGAGAAGCGATCAACTTATAAAAAGTTGATCGTTTCACCCCTATGAGGAGGTGCGAAAATGAATAAAGGAGTAAAAACGCTTGGAGTGATCGGAACGTTACTTTTGCTATCTATACTCTTGTTTGCGATACTATTAAGTGCAGCCTATCCACTGCCTTTTCAATTAGAGAAGTTTCGATTCTTTTCCATCACTAATTCATATGTGCAACAATATGTATTCTGGCTTGCTGTTGCATTTGCTATTTTGACGATTATCACATTGCTTGTTTTCTTGTTTTATCCAAAAACGATCGGAACCTTTTTACTGAAACATGGTGATGGGGAGTTAACGTTGGATAAAAAAGCAATCGAAGGAATGGTTCGTTCTCACTTGCATGAAGATGAATTTATCCATTCACCAAAAGTAAATGTCAAAGCAACGAAAAACAAGATCGCCGTCAATATAAAAGGGGAGTTGAAACGAACTTCAGCACTCATTGGTAAAACTGGAACATTGATGAAAGAAATCGAAAACGAAGTGCAACACATATTAGGCACAAAAGAGTCAGTGAAAGTATCCGTGAAATACACAGGTTTTGAAGAACCAGCTAAACGAAGCAATGACCGCAAACGAGTAGAATAGGGGGGGACCAAAAATGAAAGAACTATTTTCGACATACAAGCTCCCTATCATCTTTGGGGTACTTGGGTTGATACTAGCCGTTTTATGGATTACCGTCGGCTTTTTCAAGACTTTATTGATCTTGATCATGGTAGCTATCGGTGTCGCTATCGGTTTTTATTTGAAACAAACGAAAATTTTAGATCACTATTTTAAATCTTAGGAGGAAACATCCATGAATAACAATAACAAAAATAATAACAACAATAAAATGAACAACCAAAAACCAGTGTCTGCACATCCAGACCCAACGACACCAAACCAATCAAATGGTGTGAACGATGAAAAGAACAAAACAGCACCAGTATCTGCACATCCAGATCCAGTCGTGCCAAATGTTCAACAAGGTGTAGAAGAAAAGAAACATGACGCAGAAAAACATGCGCCTCATCATCCCGGCTCTCCAGAATCTAAAGTTCCAGAACAACATGATGCAATCGATCCTTCTAAACCATTAGAGGAACAAAAGCATCCTTCTGATCATGCGAAAGCACAAGAAAAACTTAGTTCTGAACACTCAAACGGACAAGGAAAACTTGGTTCACAACATACAAACGACCAAAAAAACCATGGCTCTGAGCAAGAAGATTCGATGCGCGGTGAGTTGAATTATGAAGATAAAGTGGTGCAAAAAATCATTGGAATCGCAATTGAACAAGTAGACGGCTTATTATCTGCAAACGGTGGGTTCTTCTCTAATGTGGCAGGAAAACTTGTGAATACAGATAATGTAACGGCTGGAATCGAAACAGAAGTCGGTAAAAAACAAGTAGCAGTGGACATGGATATCATTGTGGAATATGGCAAAGATATCGAAAAAATCTTTGAAGAAATGCAAGAAGTAATCGGCAAAGAAGTAAAAAATATGACACACTTAGATGTGATCGAAGTCAACGCTAACGTAGTGGACATCAAAACAAAAGAAGAATTTGAAAAAGATCAAGAAACGGTGCAAGACAAAGTAACTGACGCAGCGAAAAAAACCGGTGAATTTGCTTCCAATCAAACAGATAAAGTAAAATCAGCAGCTGGAAGCGGCGTTGAAAAAGTAAAAGAAAATACAGAACCACGCGTTCAGTAATAAGGAAGCAAAACATTAGGAGGAACGAAACATGGGATTTATTTGGTCACTTATCGTCGGAGGAATTATCGGAGCAATTGCAGGAGCAATCACGAATAAAGGTTCTTCGATGGGGATTATTGCAAATGTCGTAGCAGGTTTAGTTGGATCAGCACTTGGTCAAGCATTATTAGGTTCTTGGGGACCAAGTATTGCAGGAATGGCAATCGTGCCATCATTGATTGGTGCCATCATTTTAGTACTGATTGTCTCATTCTTTGCTAGAAAACTGTAAAAAGACTCTTAAAAAGAGGTCGTGAAAAAGCTGTTCTGCATCAAGTAATAAGAACAGCCAAATAAAAATAGTTCGACATGGTTTGCCGTTTATACGTGTTTAGAGCGTGAGACAAAAGTGTTCTTTACTTTTGTCTCACGCTCTCTTTGTATAGGTAAATTCCCAATGAGATTTTTAAAAGTTTTTTAAGGGGAAACCAATATATTGACCCAATTTTCCTTAAATGTGTCTTTATTGATACAGAGAAGCTTTCCCCACCTTTTTTTAACAAAACAATGTCTCCCTAAATTTTCTTGAGAGAGGGAAGGTGAACATACAAAATAGTACGACCACTTGAAAGACCCAGATGATCCACAGATGGATCGTATGATACTGATGAAGTAAAAAGCAATGGATCAGAAACTCAAAGAGATTGAAAAAGACAAGGAAGAAATAATATCTCTTTTTTACTCTTGTCTGTTTTAGCCAATAATAGCTCGTAAAGTAATCTAGACAAACAAATAGAAGTAAACAAAGTTTCGTTAGAGCAGTAATCGTATCATGTTGCTCTGCTAGACGATTGACGAGCAGGAAAAATGTAGGAAATGGGATATAGATCACGAGTAATGAAAGAAAAAAGTAAACGATGAATGGCATACTATTCCTCCTAATTGTGTGAGTTCGCCCTCATTTTAAAATAACGATATTTGTTTGTGAAGCTTTTTAGTGTCGTAACAAATGTTATCTAATGTATTTTTAAATAAATAATCATTATTATCAAATTGACGATAAAAAGAAAAAAGAGTAGTGGGTCATTGTTATTCGAAATATTCTGTCAAAAACTCCATATTAAATGGGAAAAAGTGGCATTACATAATGGAAAGAACCCCTTTACAGTATAAATGTGGGAGTTTGCTCCCGCATAAAAACAAAAAGAAAGGAGTGGGAGACACCCAGTTACGATTATTGGGGAGAGAACTACATATTCAAAGATCGTAAGAAGGGGAACAGGAGCAATTCACGTACAATGCTGACCGTCAAGTTTGTCACAACAAATGATCGTTAGGTGTTTAGCAAAATCAATACTGTTTGATCGATTCGATTTGTGACAAATGAGCAAAAGCTACGGAGGTTGGAAACAAGCAAAACTATTTTTTACACTATTTATGTTTTTAAGACAAGAAAATAGCATACCTTCTTTGCTGACGGTTTAAAGCAGATCGCTTTTGATCTGTATAGGAAAAATAAAGGAGGTAAAACGTTCATTGAAAAAAATAAAAAAGCTATTAACTAGTACACTCTCCTTAGGACTGGTTCTAGGGAATATGGGCGGTACCGTAGTAGAAGCTACCTCTGCTTTACGCGACATGGAAGTCCCAGTATTGAGGCAGCTGGAAAAACAGAGCAAGAAAAAAGAAAAACTAGAAGAACAAACATTGAAAGAGAAGACAGAAGATAGTTTGTCTACTTCTGCATTAGGATTAGGACAAAGCGCTATGTTAACCGCGGGTGCAAGGATAAAAAAAATACAAGAAAATACTCCAGTATTGACTGATTATTCTAGTGCATTCGATTCTGCCGAAAGGAATAGAGAAGAAATTCGAATTGCTGTTGGAAATCAAATACAACGTAGTCTCGACCGAGCTATGTCAAATACATCAGCGTCCCAATTTAAGGATACCGAAATCACTTTCGAACGTATCACTCAGAGAGGATGGAATTTTGATTATGAGGATACGGATATTGCGCCTAGTGTGGGAGAATTTGTTCAGGATAATCTTCTTTTTCTTTATTCTGATCGTGATGGTTTGGGCTCGGGGTTGTGGTCGGTTACAACAGATTCAACTTGTGGAAACTGGCGTTTAAGAGTATATGCCGCAAGAGAAGGGACCTCCGTTGACCACATATTTGCTAGGATTACAAGAGTGAGATGGGGAAGTCTAAATACAACGAAAGTAGACTTTAATTTACCGATATTGCTTTCTTACGGTGAATGGTTTAGCTCTCCACCATATTTCAGAGATGTTACGCTAAGTGGTACTACACGTCCAATCAGTATCGAGATTCCGGGGACTTTACAATCACATGGGGTAATTACAGCTACTGCAAAAACTGGCCCGCATGTGATTACTCAAAATGATACATTACCTGCCCCTTCAACATATATCACTACAGGGAATACTGTAGGACGTGTCACGATTGACTGGAAAGATGGAAAAGTCCCAAATACGTCATCAGTAGGACAGATAAATGGGGAGATAACAGTCACTGATGAGACGGGACGAACGGCTAATGTGTCAGTGCCGATTACTGTTCAACCAGCACCTCTACAAGTGACACCAAAAGCTGGGACGAATGAAATCTATCAATATTCAAAGTTACCAACACCAGAAGATTATTTTGAAGTAATAAATTTTCATGGTACGCATAGGCTTGAGTGGATTGAGGCAAGTACGCAAGTACCTGGTACTTATACGTGGCGAGTAAAAGCTACGACGAGCGATGGAAGAGAAGCAACCAGTTCAACTACCATGGAAGTCTTGCCACATTCAGGAATAGAACTAAAATTAAAAGATATAGAAGATCGCAATCTTGGTATGAATTATGATTCATTAGCAAGTAATTTCAGAGAATATATCGAAGAAGCGTCCATGTTTGGTGAAGCAATTGACTTTGATCAATTAGAATTTGTTGCGGCGGAATCAACAGAGCCAGACTATTCTACAGTCGGCAAACAAAAGGTGAGAATAACAGTGCAAAAAAAACATCCAGATAGTGATGTCATGGTAAAAGGTACTGCCGAAACGTCCATCAACATCCGTTGGGGCGACACGTTCTTATTGAAAGCCCATGATGGACGATCAGCGGGCGCATACGCCTTCCAGTTGAGAAATGGGAATAATGCTCGAATCGTGGCAACTCGAGGATTAGATTCTCCTCTTGATGAACGGATTGGTCTGGAAGATTCGTTGTATTACTCTATTGAGGTGCTACGAAATGACCAACAAGCTTATTACCATGAAGTGCCGGGGAGAGCTACTCTACAGCAAGTAATCACGACATTCGGAAATGGAAATGGATACCTTGATGTACAGTTGGGCGATATCATTAATATTCACCATCCGCAAAGGAGTGCAGGAAGCTCAGTTTTGATGGTGGAAGAAAAAGAGCAGGATTTCACTTACGGGACAGATAATGCCTATTATCGTGTCACGGCTTTTGGATTTGAACCACTTCCTGTACTACCTGATCCGGCAATCCAGCTGAAATTGAAGCCAATGGAAGACCGTACATTAGGAGAAACCTCTGCGTCACTTGCAAGTACGTTTAAAAATTACATCGAAGAAGCCACTTTTGAAGGGGAATCGGTTGCGATCGATGATCTAGAATTCGTCGCAGCAGAATCGACAGAGCCGACGAATACAATCGCTGGCAAACAAGATATTCGAATCACGGTACAAGCGAAACACCCGATTTCAGGGGAGACGATCAAAGGAACAGCCGAAACATCAGTCAATTATCTTTGGGGAGATACGTTCATGATCAAGTCAAGCGAAGGTGGTTCAGCAGGAGCTTATTCCTTGCATCTGAGAAGTGGGAATGCAGCTAGATTAACCGTTACCAGTGGGTTGCCTTCAGCATTAGATGAACGGGTCGGTACGGAAGAATCGATGCATGCCTTGTATTACTCATTGGAAGTCCTGAGAAACGATCAGTCAATCTACAATTATGAGGTACTTGGTAGAGGAACTCTGCGCCAAGTGATCGATAACTTTGGGAGTGGAAATGGTTACGTTGACGTTCGATTGGATGATGTAATCAAGATCTATCATCCGCAAAAATCGCCAAACAGTTCAATTGTCATGATTGATGAAGAAGAACGGGATTTCACTTATGATTCCGAATATGCTTATTACAGAGTGACTGCATTTGGACTAGAACCGATTCCAGTGATGGAAGCAGAAGGGACTTCGCAAATGTTCTCTTTGATGGATGACGTCAGCACATTAGATGTCAAAGAACTAGTCAAAGATGTCACGATCAATCATCAAAGTATCTCAGAGGATCGTTACACGATTGAACAATTGTCAGAGATTGACACAAGTACAACTGGAAAACGAACGACAAAAGTAAAGATTACGATGAATGATGGGTTAGCTGAAACCGAAATCGAAGTGCCTTATGAAGTACAGTGGGGAAGTACATTCGTTCTTCGAGGACTGGAAGAAATGACCGTCGGCGCGTTTAGCTTATTAAAAGAAGGCGATCAGTTAGCAATCCATGCTTCTCCTGGTTCAAGCAACACGGACTTGAATCGTCCAGTGAACAATCCGTTCGGCAGAGGAATCTATTATGCCATCGAAGTGCTGGAAAACGACACGCGTAAATACAACTATGAAGTGACAGGGAACACCTTGATCCGTCAAGCAGTAAATGGATTCAACAGTGGGCAGCCGTTAGCAGTCAATGTAGGAGATACCATCAAAGTCTATCATGCGGAGACACAAGGAAGAAATCTTCTGATGATGGATGAAATGGTCAGAGATTACACTGGTGGTTCTAATTATGCCTATTATAAAGTAACAGAAGAAGGGTTTGAGCCGTTTACAGATATCAAGGCTGATCCGATTTCACAAGAACTGCTGTTAGGACATGAGACGAATACAGTGAACCCGGCAGAATTGATCCAAAATGTGACATTCAACGGACGTCCGCTAACGAGTGATCTTTATACGGTGGAACAATTGTCTAACTTCGATACGACAACAGTGGGAGAAAAAGGGGTTCGTGTGAGAGTAAGCACGACTGATGGTACTGGATTCACAGAAGTGAAGATCCCTTATGTAGTGAAATGGGGAAGTACCATCCGAGTCAAAAACAATGACGGCGCAACGATTGGCGCATTCAGTCTAATTAAACAGACAAATCCGAACAATCAGAATACTCAAATGATGATCCGAGCATCTCAAGGTGTGGCAAATACAGAGTTGTCCAAAGTAGTGCATGATTATTCCGATCGCTCGATTTATTATCAATTCGATGTGATGAACAAAGATAATACCACTAGCAGATTCACATATGATGTAACAGGAAACCGGACGATCGAACAAGCATTGTCTCGATTCAATAGTGGACAGCCATTGAATGTTAACATAGGAGACATTGTCAGGATCTATCATACGAAAGAGTTTAGACGAAATATGTTGATGGAAGATGAGCAGGAGAAGAACTTCACTTACGGTTCTCAATATGCTTATTATGAAGTCACAGAATATGGGTTCGAACCAAGCGGGAAAATTGATGTAGAAGCTAATAAAGTAGAAATCCCACGAGGTGCAACGGATCTCGATCTTAAATCATTTATCAAAAATGTAAAAGTAAATGACAAGGTCATTCCAGAAAATCTTTATACAGTCTCTTTAAATTCTGAAATCGACACATCGACTCCTGGTCGGAACAATGTCGCAGTCAACGTGACGACTGACAGTTCTTATGGCGGTTTTTCAACAGAATTGAATATGCCGTATGAAGTACGTGATCACACAACGAATTCCAGTACGAATGAATCACAAAATAATCATACAAATAATGAAGATACAAGCGGCAGTACGGAACGAAATGAAGGAACGACGCCAAGCATCCAAGATGATCCAACAACAAGTGCAGATAATGAATCTTCACTGAATATGCCACAAACCAATGCAACTAGGAATACTGCATGGACATTGATTGGTATCGCGTTAGTAGCAGGCATAGGGGCGATTGTTATGAGAAGAAAAACAAAAGAGAAAGCTGAAAATCAATAACCGATTTTTGCTTAAGTAAGAAAAAATAGTTCTCAAAGCTCCAATTTCCAAAGCAGATACACGATATAATATAATCACAAGCACTCAATAAGGGAAACCGACATTGAGTGCTTTTACATTTATCTATCAGGATGTATCAAAAGAATTTTGTTAGAAAGGGGTGAAAACATGTTGAATCTTCTCTCAAAAAAATTACAACGTCAGTTGAATCTGTTAGAAATACTATTCGAGGGGGAACGTTGCCGTCTTAGTCAATTAGAAAAAAGATTGGCAAGTTCTGGAAAAACATTGCGGAACGATTTTATAGAAATCAATACATATTCTTCCGATATCCAAATCGTCACTGATCGGGATGCTGGTGTGACAGCTATATTTTCACCTGCCTTCACAAAAGATCATATTTATCAGATCGTGATCTCTCAATCTACTGAATATAAATATTTAGAAACCATACTGCTACATCCAAAAGAGAATTATTTAGAATTAGCAGAGTATCTGTTTATTTCAGAAAGTACATTGCGAAGAATCGTAAAGAAAATCCAATCAAAATTAAAAAAATACGATTTGAGGATCAAAGGGTTGACACGGATTGTCGGAGAGGGTCAGGTGATCGATGGTCTTACAGCTCGTTTGTTGATGGAAAAATATCCTTCTCCTGCTAGTATTTTTAATCGTTCTTTTAGCGAGGCAATTTATGATGCGGTTATCCTATTTTTAAAAGAAAACCAGCTATATGAGGTAGCAAAAAATGATCCGAAAACCTTATGTTTTTTACATTTTTTTATTGCTTGTCGTATACAACGATTCAACAAAAATAAAATGGGAATGGAGCAAAAGAAAATCAGCTGTTTCACCTTTTCATTCTTGGAAAAAAATCACTTGAGCCATTTTTCTTTGCCACGGGAAGAAAAAATCTGGCAGTGGGTATTTGATACAGAAGTCATTTATACTGCTTTGAAAATAAGGAATGCAAGAGAGCAAAGAGAGTATCATTTTTGTATCAGCAATTGTTTAATGACATGGATGGATTGCTTAGAAAAAAAATATCAGTTGGAATGTGAGAACAAAGATCTGATCGTTCAACGATGTAAAGAGATACTGACACAACCACGATTTCCAGAATATATCCTAAATGATCCAAGCCAGACAACGATAGTCGATCCGTCGATTTTAACCTGTTTATATGAAGAATTGAAGGGAAGGATGGTAGATGACTGCAGAGAAAAAGGATACGTCATTCCTGAACTTGATTCATTTGTTCGCCATGCTATCTTAGAAATTCTTATCGACTGGCCATTATTGTTACCATATATTGAAGGGAAAGAAAATAAATTAAAAGCAGTGATAGTCACAAATTCAAGAAAAAAACAGGCGGAATACATAGCAAAAAGATTGCAAGAAAAATTGGGAGATTATTATCAATTTGGTGTTCTACCAAACTTTTATCAGAAAGAAATGAAATTATACTATCCAGATATCGATTGTATCCTTACGAATGCGAGGATGGATGAGGAGACAAACATTCCGGTCTTCGGTATTTCTCTATTTCCAAATCAACGTGAGATCCAAAATCTTCTCCATTTTTATCAGGAGAAGTACCGTATAGTAGAAGAAAAATCTCTCTACGTGTAAATATGTATCTATAGACAACAGGATATTCCATCAAAATAAAAAATATCTGAATAATAGATGTAATGACCGCTAAAAGTCTCATACATCTATTATTCAGATTATTTTTTTACTGATTGTTATGCTTTATATTCATTTTTTTGGTATAGGATCGGGGTCTTTTTGATAACTTAACAAATCCCCCGGTTGACACTCTAATACTTCACAGATTTTTTCGAGGGTGGAAAAACGGATAGCTTTTGCTTTTCCGGTTTTTAGAATAGAGATATTTGCCATCGTAATACCCACTTTTTCACTCAATTCTGTTACACTCATCTTTTTTTGAGCCAATACTACATCTAGATTAACGATAATAGCCATGTCGCACCTCACACTGTCAAATCATGATCTGTCTTAAGTAAAATCGCGTGTTCGAGCAGATTTTCCAACACGCTTGTCAAAGTGTATACGGCAAAAGGAATGAATACGACAGCAATTCCTACCAACATCAAACCAGGAGCATCATCTAAATCAGCCACTTTCAAAAATTTAGGAAGCAAGCCGAAAAAGGCAAAACCAATAATCAAAATCGTTCGTTCGATTTTTTTGAGAATGTCCAAGCTTTGATTGGAAAAGGCCTGGTTTTCTTCGATTTGTTTCAACAGTCTCAATAAGAAATAAGCAATAATAATCCCTAAGAGAAGGGCGAAGTAGATGACAGAAACAAATAAAGTCGTCTGCCAATCAAAAGTGAATCCTTTTTCGCTTGTAGCAATCTGAGTATAAAAAAGTATACCGAATAAAATAAATACGGCACTTATACCTAAAACAACAAACTTTAATAATAATGTTTTTAATTTCATTGTTATCCCTCTTTTTTCTTTGATAGCTAAAATATAGCAGAATAATTATTGAAAAGCAATTACTTTTTATCGAAAAACAATAAATTTTTGCCGTTTTTAGCAAATGTGGTTTTATAGTATTTGAGAGTTTTAATTGAAGTAAGCATTTGATTCTTTTTGATTTATAAGGAAACTTTTAAATATGTTATTTACAAATAGTTAGTAAACTATGTTACAATTTTTATGGGGAAAACTTAAAAAATAAATTTTTTTATTCATAATTGCTGTTTATTTTGTTATGTAAAACATGCATAAAGTGAGGTTCTAAAATTGAATATTTTACAGTTAAGTTATTCTCTACTCATATCAGGGCAGCTGATGACGATGTTTGTTGGATTGGGCTATTTGAACAAGAAACTAAGAAATAAAAAGTATGCTTTATTATCGATCTTGGTTATCCTATTGATATCGGTACTTTATCAATGGATAAATGTAATTGCCACTGGTTTGGTATGGCTAGTCATGTGTGCTCTCGTGATTTATCATGAAGAGACGCTTCAATCAGCTTTATTCTATGCTTCGTTATCTATTATCCTGCTTATTTTTTCTAATTATCTGATTTACGTTATCTTAAAATCGTTATCTATAATGATGAATGATTTAGGTATGTGTTTTTTATCAATTATTTTATATTTATGTTTCGCATTTTATTTAAGGAATTATATATTGAAAAAAGTACACCTTGAATCGATGGTATATGATATTAGTAAATATACTGTTATTGCTACGTTTTTGATTTATTTCATTTTTCTTATGATTGAACGCTTTTCAGATTTAGACTGTTTCATGAAGGGTGCTCATGGGGTTTTTATGCTGGCATATAGCCTTTTTGCTATTCTTATCAGCTTTTTAGCTGTTTATATAAAAAAGGCAGAATATAAAAGTAAAGAAGAAAAGAATCGAATGGAATATCTTATCGAATATAGTGAGCAAATCGAAAAAAGTTATATGGAAATACGCAAGTTCAAGCACGACTACAAAAACATACTATTTTCTATGGAAAATTATATCCAAAGTAATGATATAGATGGGATGAAACATTTTTTTTACTCCCATATCAAGGAAACTGGAACTCTTTTTGATCAGGAATTATTAGAAATGTCACCGATAAGAAATCTTGAAGTCAAGGAAATAAAAAGCATCGTTTTGAGCAAGTTGTATCTAGCTCATGAAAAAGGAATAGAAATAGACGCAAATGTGCCACAAAAATTGGATTCTTTCCCCGTTCCTTCTATCATGCTAGTTCGGATGCTGGGGATCATACTAGATAATGCAGTTGAAGAATCTTCTACTATAGATAAGCCGAAAATCTTGTTTGCCGGATTGAGACAAGAAGAAGCGATAACCTTTATTATTGCCAATAAATGTCGTTCTGATATACCTGATTTACATGTATTAAAGAAAAAATCTTATTCATCAAAAGGGAAAGAACGTGGGATTGGTCTAAGCAATCTTGATGAATTAGTTCAGTTGAATAAAAATGTGTACTTAGATACTAAAATCGAAGAAGGACAGTTTATTCAAATACTGACCATTTGGGAGGGTTAGAATCTTTATGTTGAAAATTTTTGTTTGCGAAGATGACGGAGCATTTAGATTAAAATTAGCAAAGATGATCCAAAATTATTTAATGATGCAAGATTATGACATCAAATTTCAAATGGATACCTCGGACCCGGAAGTGTTGCTTTCATATATACGTTCAAATAAAACAGAAGGCATCTATTTTTTAGATATTGACTTAAGTTCCAATATGAATGGAATCAATCTAGCCGCTACGATTAGAGAATACGATCCACTAGCAAAAATTATTTTTGTGACCAGTTACACAGATTTAGCTTATCTCACTTTTTTATATAAAGTAGAAGCAATGGATTATATTGTGAAGGGGAACGATACACTGCTGCAAGAAAGCGTGACAAAATGTATCGATGTGGCTAACCAAAGATATCTTGATACAATTTTACCTACAAGAGAACAGATTCGTATTAAGAGTGGACCAATCAATACAAAATTGTTCGTAGACGAAATCTTGTTTTTTGAATCCAGTCCTGTTCCTCACAAAGTGATCGTTCATCTTGAAAACCGAATGTTAGAATATAATGGAAAAATCAAAGAGATTGAATCGTTTAGCCCGAGCTTTTACCGTTGCCATCAATCGTTTGTTGTAAATGTAGATAATATTTGTTCCATCAACAAGAAGGAAAGAACGATCCTTATGTCTAACGGAGAAAAGTGTCTTGTTTCCACACGAAGTTTAAAAAAATTATTGATTGCATTTAGCAAAGGAGCGTGACGAATGTCACGTTCTTTTTTTTAGAATATTTTTAGATCTAAAGAATATAAGGGGGTTATTAAGAAAGATAACACTGCAGTTATGTAAAAAAAACGCGCACTTTTGACTTTTTAATATATGCATCCTTATTTTTAGTATAATCAAAAGTGAGAAAGGGGTGAACGATATGCCAAATGAATATCTGTCTCTTGAAGAGAAGCTGTCAAGCAAGATGAGCAGAAAACTCGGAGAGAAATATGGGTTAACAGAACTGGATGAAGCAAAAGTCAACTATGGATTAGCGATCCTGTTCATTAATCTTTTCAAGTTCATGCTTATTTACGTATCAGCGTTTTTCTTACATAGCATTCTTGCTGTGATCACCACTCATTTGTCTTTTATTGCTGTACGAAGATACGCAAAAGGATATCATGCAAGCCGAAGCATGGCATGCACGCTCTATAGTATGGGATTATTGGTGGCGCTACCTGTTTTGGCTAATCATTACCATTTGGAACTTACACGCTACGAATATTTCATCGGAGCAGCTATTCTTAGTATGGTTTTAGGAATCATTAGTTCCTTTATCGCACAAGACCAACAAAAAAGAAGAAGCGTAAGAAACAAGCTAGTTATAACAGGAATAAGCCTCACGCTGATCGGTTCAGTGATTCCAGCAGATGATTCAAGAGTCATGATATTACTGGGTATGTTGACCGCAATCTTACTTGTATTCATTCCAAAAAAAGAAAGGAAGATCATCAAATGAAACACACACAAACTAAATTTAGTCTCTCACATGCAATCACAACAATTGCTATCAGCGTTGCCGAAAAGGCTGTAATAAGCGGAAGTACCTGTATTGGTTTAGTTTATGAACCAAAAGTACCAGAGGCATTAAAAAAAGAAGTAGAAAAATAAGTAAAAATAAAATGGATTGCCGAATAAAAAGTACCGTAAGTCCTAAAAACTGTGCCAACAGATCGTTGGCATAGTTTTATTTTTTTCGATAGTTTTGTAACAAAAATACAAAGATGAAAAAGAATAAAGATTCCCATAGTGTAGTAGTCCAGCTGAATTCTTTACTGATACCAAATACCATATTTCCAAGATTCGATACAATCAAATAGCCAATCGTTATGATCAATGAATAATACAATCTTTTCATCATAGGACATACCTCGTTTTTATTTATAAGAATAGTATAAACCAAAGAAGAAAATAAGAAAAATGATAATAGAAAAATAAAGTAAAAACGCAATAAAGTAACTTAAGTTATTTTATTGCGTTTTTTTCTTCACTGGAAAATTTTAATAAATAAATAGAATTTTGTAATAATAACTGAGCATAATCTTTGCAATTTTTAATCTTGAATAATATCCTTTAAGTATAGCCAGCAATCAAAAAGAAATAGAGAATAAGTGATTAGTTGTTATTTCAGTATCAGAATGACAATAAAACGCCGTTATGATCCAATATCGTTTGGTAGCGCTTTATTTACTGGTGCTAAACTAACTATTTGCTCTCTATACTGTGATTGTCGGTAGAGTTATTTACAGGGTAAAAGTAAGTTTATAGGAGGTGGAAAATGAATAAGGGGTTAAAAATAATCGGTGTTATCATGAGTTTGCTGCTACTTTCAGTGTTTCTAGCAATTGCGTTAATCAATGCGCCGTATATTATGCCTGAACAATTGGAACGATTTCGCTTCTTTACCTTAACGAATTACTACATGCAACAATATATTTTCTGGGCAGCTGTAGTATTTGCCGTTCTTGCTATTATCATCTTGCTAGTCGTTCTTTTCTATCCAAAATCAAGAGGAACTTTCGTTATGAAACGGGAAGATGGCAAATTGACGATCGACAAAAAAGCGATCGAAGGGCTGGTACATTCCCATTTACACGAAGAAGAGTTCATTCATTCACCTAAAGTACGGATACGTTCAACGAAAAATCGAATCCATATCCATGTCAACGGAGACTTGAAGCGAACTTCTTCATTAGTAGGGAAAACAGGTGTACTGATGCAAGACATCGAAGAAGAAGTGACTAGAGTACTTGGAACAAAAGAAACAGTCAAAGTAGCAGTCACATACAGCGGTTATGAAGAACAAGAAGATACAAGAGACTACAAGCACTCTCGAGTGGAATAGGAGGGCCAAATAATGAAAGAACTATTTTCAGCATACAAGCTCCCTATTATCTTTGGGGGTCTTGGACTACTGCTAGCTGTTTTATGGTTAACAATTGGATTTTTCAAAACATTGTTAATCATCATTATGACAGCAATTGGCGCAGGAATCGGATTTTATTTGAAACAGACAGGAATAGTGGATCAATTTTTTAAATCATAGGAGGAAACAAAGATGGAAAACAAAAACATGAACACAACAAATGGATCAGTTTTGGCAAATGAAAAAGGAGAAAACCGCATGATGAATGGTGAATTGACTTATGAAGACAAAGTTATCCAAAAAATCATCGGCTATGCATTAAAAGATGTAGATGGTCTATTGACATTAGATGGCGGGTTCTTCTCAAATATGGCTGAAAAATTAGTCAACACAGATAATGTAACAGCAGGTATCAATACAGAAGTAGGGAAGAAACAAGTAGCTGTGGATTTAGACGTGATTGTAGAATACGGTAAAGACATCGAAGACATCTACAACCAAATCAAAGAATTGATCAGTACTGAAGTAAACAATATGACACATTTAGATGTTATCGAAGTGAATGTGAATGTTGCAGACATCAAAACACAAGAAGAATACCAAAAAGATCAAGAAACAGTACAAGACAAAGTAACAGAAGCAGCAAAATCAACAGGACAATTTGCTTCACGCCAAACAGATAAAGCAAAAGCTGCTGTAGGCAAAGGTGCACAAAAAGTCAAAGAAAATAACGAACCACGTGTACAATAAGAAGTAAAAAGTCAGTTAGGAGGAATTTAAAATGGGATTTATTTGGGCATTAATCGTCGGAGGTATCATCGGAGCAATTGAAGGAGCAATCACGAATAAAGGATCATCAATGGGAATCATCGCAAACATCATTGCTGGTTTAGTAGGTTCAGCCATTGGACAAGCTTTATTAGGAACTTGGGGACCAACAATTGCAGGAATGGCTATCATTCCATCATTGATCGGTGCAATCATTTTAGTATTAGTCGTTTCATTCTTTGCACGTAAATTATAAGCAAATTGAAGAAAAACTTATGTTGAAATGAAGAACAAATTTGAGAACTGTAGTGAAACTTGCTGCAGTTCTTTTTTTATATATTTTTATATGAAGTATTCTTTATTCCTTATGAAAAAATAGCTTGAAAAATAAAAAAAGACGAAAATAAACGGTTTTCTATAAAAGAAGATCGTTTATTTTTTTGTCTTTATTTGGTCAAAACGATAAAAAAGCATAGCACACCAAGCTTTTATTGATTGTCTGTCTTTTATAAATACAAGAATGTATTCAAAAAAACAGAAGAAAAATACAAGTAGATTTTCTTTTATACTCGTAAACGTAGAAAGGAGGCGAAAAAATGAATACATTACCTATCAATACAGGAGATACAGCATTCATGATTTTATGTACAGCGATGGTTTGCTTGATGAC
The DNA here is from genome assembly GCF_001814765.1 of Enterococcus sp. HMSC061C05. Classification (NCBI taxonomy): domain Bacteria; kingdom Bacillati; phylum Bacillota; class Bacilli; order Lactobacillales; family Enterococcaceae; genus Enterococcus; species Enterococcus sp. HMSC061C05. The sequence goes on along the minus strand of NZ_KV817725.1, from coordinate 223,851 downwards.
TCCTGGTTTAGCATTTTTTTACGGCGGACTGGCACGGAAGAATAATATACTGACGATCATGACTCAATCTTTTCTCTCAGTTGGGATAACAACGATCATGTGGGTATTCGGTGGATTCGGATTGGCATTTGGACGAGATATCGGCGGTATGATTGGAAATCCGGCAGATTTCTTTTTGATGAGACATGTTACAAGCTTCCCCAACATGTTCCATGGAGCGACGATCCCATTTTTGATGTTCTTTCTTTACCAACTGATGTTTATCGTGATTACTGTTCCTTTGATGACAGGAGCTTTTGCAGGGAGACTGAATTTAAAAGGCTATATTATCCTTGTTGTTTGTTGGAACCTGCTGATTTACTTCCCTGTTTGCCATTGGATATGGGGCGGCGGATTTTTGGATCAGATGGGATTTAGAGATTTCGCTGGCGGTGCAGTCATCCACACGACAGCTGGATTCGGTTCATTGGCATGTATCCTCACACTTGGACAAAGAAAGATTCCTATGGGCGAAAGAAATCAGCATAGCAGTCTTATGGCAGCTGCTATCGGTACAGGTCTACTTTGGTTTGGCTGGTTCGGTTTCAACTCTGGTGGTGCACTTCGAGCAGATGATCAAGCAGTCAATGCATTTGGTTCAACATTCATCGCTCTTGCATTTGCGATGGTTACTTGGTTGATTATTGCAAAGGTAAAAGGAAATGGCTTTGATTTTGTCGACGTACTAACAGGATCCGTTGCTGGATTGGCAGCCATTACGCCTTGTGCTGGTTATGTAGAAGCAAAAAGTGCCATGTTGATCGGAATCATTGCTGGAATCGTCTGTCATGCTGCTGTTGATTTTCGTAAAAAGAAACAATGGGACGATGCACTTGATGTGTGGGGCGTCCATGGAATGGGCGGATTCACAGGGACGATTCTGATCGGAATTTTTGCAACTAACAGCCATTTATTAACAAATCCAAGCAGCTGGTACTTCTTAGGAATCCAAGTGATTGGTGTCATCATTACTGCCGTGTATGCCTATGTGCTGACAACAGCGATTCTAAAATCAGCCATGCATTTCACAACGATCACTACTACAAAAGAAGAGCAGGAAGAAGGATTAGACTTTTTCTTCTTCGGTAACAAACGCAATTGAAACAAAATCAAATAGAAAAGAGGAAGATTCATGCAACAAAGCAAAACGAAAATTCCTGCAAAGAAATTAACGTTCTTCGGCTTTTTGGCCATGACGATCTCAATGGTCGTTTCACTATATGAATATCCCACATTTGCGACCTCTGGCTTCAGTTTAGTATTTTTCTTGTTATTAGGCGGTTTACTATGGTTTATCCCTGTGGCATTGTGTGCAGCAGAGATGGCAACGGTGAAAGGCTGGGAAAAAGGCGGTGTCTATACTTGGGTCAGTCGGACATTGGGAAAACGATTTGGTTTTGCCGCTATCTTTTTCCAATGGTTTGAGATAACTGTTGGTTACTTGACTATGCTGTATTTCTTAACTGGTGCATTATCCTATGCAACGGGGATCGACGCTATACAAAACAATAAATTTCTGAAATTGGCCATCTTATTGATTATTTTCTGGGCTATTTTGCTCTCTCAGCTAAAAGGAACCAAATACACTTCTTTAATTGCTCGAATCGGTTTTGTAGCTGGGATCTTATTGCCTGCATTAGTCTTGTTTGGCTTAGGGATCCACTATGTCGCTTCAGGTGCTCCACTACAAACGACACTGTCTATGAAAACATTGATTCCTGATTTTTCAAAATTACCTACGCTGGTTGTTTTTGTTTCCTTTATTTTAGCTTATATGGGAGTAGAAACATCTGCCAGTCATGCAAATGAAATGGAAAACCCTAAAAAAGATTATCCATTAGCAATGTTTGTATTGGTTATTCTGGCAATCATTTTAGACACTTTTGGCGGATTGACTGTGGCTACTACAGTCCCTCAACAGGGTTTGTCTCTTAATACAGGAGTGATCCAATCGTTAGAATTTTTATTAAGACACATTGATCCAAGTCTTGCATGGGTTGCGAAAATCCTTGCGATCCTTGTTTGTTTAGGTGTCATCGGAGAAATAGCTTCTTGGGTAACTTCTCCTTCAAAAGCACTTCACGTAGCGGCAGAAGAAGGATTACTTCCTGAATATTTTGCGAAAGAAAATGCACATGGTGTTCCTGCGCATTTGATGATCGCAAATGGGATTGTTGCGACAATCTGGGCAGCCGTCTTTACATTAAGTGGCGGGGGGAATAATCTTTCATTTCTTGCAGCGATGTCATTGACTGTTGTGATCTATCTAATGTTGTACTTTATGTTTTTCGCTGGCTATTTGAAGTTAGTGTTTAAAGATGAAAGTCTTGAAAGAGCCTATCAGGTTCCAGGAGGAAAAGTTGTAAAAGTAATCGTTGCTTGTTTAGGTCTTTTGACTTCACTTTTTGCTTTTTGTATCTCATTTGTTCCACCTGCAAGTATCGCAGCTGGACAGCATGGGATTTATGAAACGATTCTGATTGTTTCTTATCTTATCGTCTTAGTTATTCCATTTACGATCTACGCATGCCGTCATAAATTCCAGCATGCAGAAAAATAAAAAATGAAAGCTGGTTATTCAAATGGAAGGAAAAGAATTAGAACAATTGATTGGAAAAAATTTCCACTATTATCAAACAGGACAAGTGGCAGACTACATTCCAGCATTAGCTGAAGTGGATCCAAAACAATTAGGTATGGCGATTTATGATCTGGATACAAAACAACTGATCGAGGGAGGAGATGCCGATGTACGTTTTGCCATCGAAAGCATGTCAAAAGTTCCCGTATTGTTATTAGCAATCAAAGATAACGGAATTGAAAAAGTCTTTCAAACAATCAACACGGAACCAACCGGATTTGCTTTCAATTCTATCATGAATATGGAGATCAATCATCGCAAACACCCGATGAACCCTTTTGTTAATGCAGGAGCGATTGCAACAACCTCTCTGATTGCCGGAAAAGATGCAGATGAAAAATTTGAACGGATCATATCATTTATGAAAGAAATCTGTGATGATCCTGATATCACATTGAATGAAGAAATCTATCATTCTGAATCAAGAACAGGTGATATCAATCGCTCTCTTGCTTATTATATGAAAGGCAATCAAATGATCGAAGGAGACGTTCCAGAGATACTCGATGCCTATTTCAGACAATGTTCCGTCAATGTCACCGCTACAGGTATAGCAAAACTAGCCGCTGTATTGGCAAATAAAGGGATCGCTCCTTGGAATGGCAAGCGGCTCATTACTGAAGAAAGTGCAACGATCGTCAAATCGATTATGACAACTGCCGGTTTGTATGATGAATCAGGCGAGTTTTCCGTTCATGTTGGTGTACCTGCCAAAAGCGGGGTAGGTGGCGGCTTGATGGCAGCTGTGCCCAATCGTTACGGCATAGGCGTCTTCAGTCCAGCACTAGATCCATTCGGTAACAGCGCAGCTGGCATCCAATTACTGAAGGACGTAGTCAAAGAACTCGATGCTGATATCTTCGAATAGCCTTTCTTGAAAGTGGCTGGGGTAAAAGTCCAAGCGACACCAAGTTATCTAAACGATAGCTGGGATTGTAAGCTTGATCGACTTTTGTTCCGGCTCCTTTTTTTATTGGTTTTTGAAAGGGGTTTTCTAAACAAAAAGTAAATAAAAAAGCGATTCGTGGATATGTTTAAATAAAACTATAAAAAAACTGGAGGCGTGTATCAGGAATGCTGGAAAAATACATCGAGCGAAATATATTTAGAAAAGTGTATCTATGCGAACAATTATTTGAATTCCAAGAAATAGATATCGAACAAACAGCTATTTCACTAGGGGTGACCACACCGACGATCCTTCATGATCTAGAAAGTCTAGCCGAGTGTCTGGAATATTGCATAAAAGAACAAATAAGAGAGAAGCATAAGTACAAACTTATATTTAAACGAGGGATTGCTCTTTCTGAGCTTACGCAATTTTTGTATGGTCAATCTTATTTTTTAAAGTTTTTAAGTTATTATTTCAAGGGCATATTCACGAGTACAGAACTGGCTGATCTTGAATTTATTTCTTTGAGTAAAGTATATACGATCAAAAAGAGCGTCTTGGATTTTTTTAAAGAAAATGATTATTTGAAAAATAAAGAAATCATTATTCCAGAATTTGATTCGCGGAATATTCTGCTAGCTTTAGTACGTTATATCAATTGGGAAGGATATGAGAGTAAAAATCCGCATGTAGAAGAAGCTTGTAACGAGCTGATCGATTATGTAGAGACTCATTTTTTTAAAAGGAGATATTCGGAAGATGAAAAGTCCTTTATCATACGGGGAATAGAGATTGCAATCGGAAGAAAGACGTTTCCCCTTGAACTGAAAGAAGAAGATAAGAAAAGTGCGGAGACGAAGCCGTTATTTCAATTAGTCTGTCAAGGATTGGAAGAGCAAAAAGGGACGTTACACTTACAGGAAGAAGATGTCTATTATATTTTCTCTTTGTTCAATAGCAGAAATTATACCAATGAGAACATGGAGCTGTTAAGAAAAGATTTCGAAGTTGTGTATAAAAATTTTGTTCTCAATGACCTGTCACTCAATGAATTGATTTTACAGATTCTCCCAGTTGCTGAAATCGATGATGCAGACAATTTTATTTTTAAGCAATCCTTTTTACAATTTGTCCGTACGTTGTGGGCAGACGGTCAAGTATTTTTACCGGAACGAATCTATCTACTGTCAGAAAAAGAACAGCTTCTATACAGAAAAATAGTAGAAGTGCTAGACGATTGGAAAAAGAAAAACCAAATTCATCTAAGATGGAATGATAATTTCATCCGAAAATTTGTTAAGAGTCTTTCTTTGATTACCAGAGAACAGATGATACAGCAAGAGATAGAAATATTTGTTGTTTCAGAAAGTTCAGTCAAACAATTTTTTTATCGAACCCAATTTCATTTGTATGCTGAAGAAGATATGGCTGAAATAAATCCCATTTTATTTCGTTCTTTAGAAGAATTACCTGATGAATGTTTGTGTTCAAAAAAACGAGTGGTTTTATGCGATGCTGCTAGCTATCAAACTGGTTTAGAAACTGAAAAAACAAAGGTCTATCCTATCTCGTTAAAAGGTGCAAACATCCTTTTGTATCGTATTGCTCAGGAGCTTCATTTATTAAAAAAACATATTTCTTGAGGAGATCTTAAAGCAAGACAAACATCAACTTTCTACAGAGCTTTTTAAAAGACTGTAGAAGTTTTTTTATTTGTGACCTGATTTGTGCGAAAAACTACTTATATAACAAACTTTCTCCGAATTTTTTTAAAATACTATTGACTTAGAGTCAACTCTAAGGAGTAGAATAGATAAAGTGTTACAAATCTATTTTCAACTAAAAAGAAGATAGTACGGAGGAGAGAATGTATGATGAGTACAGCATTACATGTATTGAATACAATCAACAGTCCAGCAGATGTCAAAAAATTATCTGTGGAGGAAATGAAACAGCTGGCAGAAGAAATGCGCCAAAAAATCTTGCAAAAGGACAGCGATGTAGGTGGGCACGTTGGTCCGAATCTAGGTGTAGTCGAATTAACGATTGCTTTTCATTATGTATTTGATTCACCTAAGGATAAAATCGTATGGGATGTTTCCCATCAATCTTATGGTCATAAGCTGCTAACTGGTCGGAAAAATGGCTTTGAAAAAGGACATTACCATGAAGTAAGCGGGTATTCCAATCAGCACGAAAGTGAACATGATTATTTTACAGTGGGTCACACATCTACATCTATCAGTTTAGCTACTGGGTTGGCTAAAGCCAGAGATCTGAAGAAAGAATCAGGAAATGTGGTAGCATTTATTGGAGATGGCTCACTAAGTGGCGGCTTAGCTTTTGAAGGGCTGAACAACGGCGGCGCTTTACAGACCAATTTAATCGTATTAGTAAACGATAATGAGATGTCTATTGATGAGAACCACGGTAGCTTATATCAGAACTTAGCAGAGCTTCGTCAAACTCACGGTGAAAGCAGTAATAACCTATTTAAAGCTATGGGATTTGATTATCGCTATGTGGATAATGGAAACGACCTAGAGACGGTGATCCGTTTATTTGAAGAAGTAAAAGATATTGATCATCCAATCGTACTTCACGTACATACGGAAAAAGGCCGCGGTTATCAGCCAGCAATCGATAATAAAATGAAATATCATTGGCACGTCCCATTTGATCTGTCTACAGGAGAAGCAAAACAGGCAGCTTCTGGAGAAACATTCAATACGATCATCATGGATTATCTGGATAAAAAAGTGCAAACAAGTACAGCACCTATTGCCGCAGTCAATGCAGCAATACCAGGCGCCTTTGGACTGAAAACATTCCAAGAAAAACATCCAGATCATTATTTTGATGTGGGGATCGCCGAGCAGCATTCCATTACGTTTGCATCTGCTTTGGCTTCTCAGGGAGTACGTCCAGTCGTCTTCCAATCGAGCACTTTCCTGCAACGGGCATATGATCAATTATCACATGATTTAGCAATCAACGAGAATCCAGTCATCATTTTAGTTGGTGGCGGAACGATCTCTGCTAGTGATCGAACACACCAAGGAACATTTGACATTCCTTATTTATCCAGTATTCCGAACATCAAATATCTTGCTCCAGCAACAAAAGAAGATATGATCTCTATGCTAGATTGGGCTTTTGAGCAAACAGAACAGCCTGTAGCTATTCGAATCCCTACTCATGGTGTGGAACATGGTAAAGCTATCGCAAATGATTACAGTATTCCAACCTATCAGACAGTGAATAAAGGCGAAAAAGTGGCAATTTTAGCTTTAGGTGGTTTTCTTGGACTAGGAAAAGAAACAGTGGAAGCTTTTAGAGAAAAAGGAATAGAAGCAACATTGATCAATCCAGGAACAATCACAGAAAATGATGTAGAAACATTAGATAAATTAAAAGAAGCCCATGAATTAGTCATCACATTAGAAGATGGTAGTTTATCAGGCGGATTTGGCGAAAAAATCAGTCGTTATTATGGTGATTCTTCAATGCATGTGCTGAATTTCGGTGCAAAGAAAGAATTCACAGATAGTGTTCCAACAGTTAAACTTTATGAACGTTATCATTTGACACCAAGCCAAATCGTTGAGGATAGTCTACGTGTCTTAAATATTCAATAATACATCGTATTTTCCATCCAGATAATCGTTTATACTAGTATCTGGATGGTTTTTTATTATACGAAACAAAGGAGTAGATGCTCTTATGTATCAAAAAGTAGAAGAATATTTCAAAAAGTTTCAAGAAAAATATCCTAGGTATCAATCAGAAAAACTAAGCTTTTTTTCATTTGGGAATACAGAAGAAATGGCAGATGAATTGAGTGAGTTAGTTGTAAAAAAAATAAAAACCGGTACATCAAGCGGATACGATTTATACAAAAAAGAGAAGGAACCTTTACCAAAAGTGGGCCAGTTAGATGTGGTTCTGAATGGAAAAAATGAACCAGTTTGTATCATCAAAAATATAAATGTGACTATCTTGCCTTTTAGTGAAATCACGGAAGAACATGCTTGGAAAGAAGGAGAAGGAGATCGAACGTTAGCTTATTGGCGGAAAGTCCATACTGACTTTTTCAAGCATGTCTACAAAGAAGCATTGAACATGGCATTTACAGAAGAGAAGCTGATCGTATATGAAGAGTTTGAAGTGATTTTCTTTTAGCAAGCTTTTCTTGCTAAAAGAAAAAGGATAGCTCCTTTATTGACTCCTAGGTAGAAAAGGGTTACATTTTTATAAGAAGATGTATTTCTAGAGAACGTCATTGGAGGAGATAGTGTGGATGTACTGGAAAAAATAAAAGGTGGGGTCGTCGTTTCTTGTCAAGCTTTGGAAAATGAGCCATTACACAGTTCTTTTATCATGGGGAGAATGGCTTTGGCTGCAAAAGAAGGCGGAGCAGTTGGTATTCGCGCAAATACAACAGAAGATATCAATGAAATCAAGCGAATCGTTGATTTGCCAGTCATAGGGATCATTAAAAGAGATTACGATGGGTCAGAAGTATTTATTACTGCGACAGAAAAAGAAGTGAAAGAACTTTTGGAGACGCAAGCTGAGATCATTGCACTCGATGCAACTTCTCGTAAACGTCCGACAGAAAAAACAACAGCTGAGCTTGTCCAAATGATCCACGATCACAGTCGATTAGCCATGGCAGATATTGCGACTTTTGAGGAAGCGCTTCAAGCGCAAGAAGATGGTTTTGATCTCTTGTCTACGACATTAGCAGGATATACAGAATATTCTCGAAAGACACAGACGCCTGATTTTGATTTGTTGAATCAGATCATAGAACAAGTCAATATACCAGTAGTCATGGAAGGCCATACTGACTCTCCAGAACAAGTAGAGAAAGCCTATGAATTAGGTGCTTTTTCAGTCGTCATTGGATCCATCATCACCCGTCCGCAATTCATCACTAAAAGATATGTCGAAGCCGCGAATAAAGCAAAGAACTAAAAAACACGTACGGCACAGATTCTTGACAAAAAAGAAAAATTAATAGATAGTTTAAAGCAGATTCTAAGAAGAAGAGGAAAGCGTTGCTTTTCCTTTTGTCTTCGCAGATCTGCTTTTTAGCGAATTTTATAGAAAGAAGGCGAGACCATGTTTGAACGAAGTCCTTCAGAATTGACAGAACGTGAAAATTACAAGTTGCTGATTGGTTCAGTTATCCCTAGGCCAGTTGCAGTAGTAACGACTAAGTCCGTAAATAATATAGTGAATATCGCACCCTTCAGTTACTTCAATATCGTCAGTTCGAATCCACCGATTTTATCCTTGGCGATCCAGAGAAAACAAGATACAGTAAAAGACACAGCAAAAAACATTCTTGAGACAAGAGAAGCGGTCATTCATATCCTTGATGAGGACAACGTAGAAGAAGCAAATAAAACAGCAGCTAATCTGCCTAATGAGGAAAGCGAACTACACTTGACTGAATTGACTTTAACGGATTCAGCAATCATTTCAGTACCAGCATTGACAGAAGCAAAAGTTCGTTTTGAGACAACCTTATATGAACATGTCGAGATACGGAATAAAAATAAAGTAACAGCTGATTTATTTTTGCTAGAAGTACAGAAATATCATTTGAATGAAACAGTCTATGATGAAAAGACGGGAAGGATCGACCCAAGAAAGTTGAATGCTGTAAGCCGCTTGGCAGGAAATGATTATGCAGCAATAGGAGAAATTTTCACGATCGCACGTCCCCAATAAGAAGGAGTAATAGTTATGTTAAAAATAAGTTATAAACCCTCAGCAGATTCAAAAGAAATGGAAAAAGAATACGAGACAGTGGATGATTTTCTGCAAGGGCAGTATTTAGAAGTTCCGCCATTGCAAGATCATTTTGTCGTCACCAAAGTTACTTTAGATGGCAAAGAAATAAGATTAACAGACCACACGATTAGCGGGTTATTCAATTACTTCAACAAATAAACATTTATTCCGAAAAGTGGAAACCCCACAAAAAAACACCAAAAATAAAAAAATTATCAAGGAATCCTGGCACAATTGAAAGAAACTGCGCTGGGATCCTTTTACGTTATTTGTTATTTTTTCCTAAAAAATATTAAAGATTGTTAAATTTCACTATTTCATTTCAAATTCCATTGCCTAATCCTTAGGAAAAGTCTATTATGGACTCGTAAATAGAATATAGTAATAACCTTGTTAGGTGAGGCTCCTATACAAACATAG
>NZ_KV817725.1:157456-213954 GCF_001814765.1 Enterococcus sp. HMSC061C05 | reverse complement strand
TAGGTGAGGCTCCTATACAAACATAGGCTATTGCCCAGAAACGTCGAAAGTCGCCAATGGGTAAAACAGAAACTGTCGGATTAAGGCTTTTTCCAATAGCTAAGAATGTTTTCTTTACGTTGTATAGTGCTAAAACTCGGACGATGAGATGATGCTAGGTCAGAATTCTTGTTCGAAAAGGTTTCTGACCTTTTCTTTATATTTTCAAGACTGACTTATTTGATGAGACAAACTCGCTCCTCACCTGACAAGTGGTTTACTGTGTGAGGAGGAGATGCGGTGAAAAAAAGAAAAAAGATCGATTGGTGGATTTTGGGTCCTTATTTGACTTTGTCCATGATCGGTCTTTTAGAAGTATACAGTGCTAGTTCTTATCGCTTATTGCAAGCAGATGAAAATACAAAAAGTCTATTATTGCGCCAACTGATTTTCATATTTTTGAGTTGGGGCGTAATCTTCTTAGCTCGTTCAATCAAACTGCACTATTTACTTCACCCTAAAATAGCAGGATATGGTTTAGCTTTATCGATTTTCTTTTTGATCTTAGTACGAGTAGGAATATTCGGTGTCACTGTTAATGGCGCGCAACGTTGGATTTCTCTGTTTGGCATTCAATTTCAGCCTTCAGAATTAGCAAATCTTTTTCTGATTTTTTATCTAAGCTGGTTTTTTCGTGACGGAAATAATCCGCCAAAAGACCTAAAAAAACCTTTCTTGATTACAGTAGGCATAACTTTGCTGATTTTATTCCAGCCAAAGATTGCTGGAGCATTGATGATTCTTTCGATTGCGTGGGTCATTTTTTGGGCAGCAGCAGTTCCATTTAAAAAAGGAATCTATCTGATTGTTACTTTTTCCGCCTTATTGATTGGAGCAGCCGGCGGAGTATTATATTTAGGAAACAAAGGCTGGCTTCCCCAGATGTTCAATCATGCTTATGAAAGGATTGCGACTTTAAGAGATCCTTTCATAGATAGTCATGGTGCGGGCTATCAAATGACTCATTCGTTTTATGCACTATACAATGGTGGCATATGGGGGAGAGGATTAGGAAACAGTATCACAAAAAAGGGATATCTTCCAGAGACAGAAACAGATTTTATTTTTTCGATCATTACAGAAGAGCTTGGGCTAATTGGTGCATTGTGTGTACTTTTCTTATTATTCTCATTATGCATGAGAATCTTTTGTTTAAGCAGTCGTTGTAAAAATCAGCAAGCTGGATTGTTTCTTTTAGGATTCGGAACTTTGCTATTCGTTCAGACGATAATGAATGTGGGAAGTATCGCAGGGCTTATGCCAATGACTGGCGTGCCATTACCATTTGTTAGTTATGGAGGAACAAGTTATCTGATCCTTTCTTTAGGAATCGGGATCACGTTGAATATTTCTTCGAAGATACAGGCCGAAGAGTTGCCGCTCTATCGACCTGAAAAACAATAAAGAGAAACTGAGAATCTCTCAGTTTGAATTATCATAAAGGACTATCTTTTATTTTTCAAGCGAGAGATTCTTTTTAGAAAGAGGAATTCGCAATGAAAGTATTTCAAAAAATCATATTATCTGTTTTGTTACTGCTTACACTAGTAGTCGGCTTTTTTTCGATTGAATTTGTCCATGGATTTTCGTCTGCAAAACAGACCTCAACTGTAAAAAAGGTAGAGCCGAAAAGTGTCCCTACCACACTAAACGTGGCTTTGATTGGTTCGGATGCCCGTTCGAAAGACGAAAATGGTCGCTCAGATTCACTTATGGTTGCACAATACGACCAGAAAACACAACAAGCAAAACTAATCTCTATCATGAGAGACTCATATGTCGATATACCAGGTTATGGAATGGATAAAATCAATGCAGCGTACTCTTACGGAGGAGTTGATTTATTGAACCAAACATTAAAGGAAAATTTCAAATTTGAAGCCCCGTATTATGCAAGTATCACATTTCAAGATTTTATCGATTGCGTCAATGAACTGTTTCCTGATGGAGTAAAGATTGATGCAGAAAAATCTTTAGATTTAGATGGCGTATATATAAAAAAAGGGAAGCAAGTAATGGATGGCAATACGTTACTGCAGTATGCTCGATTCCGTGAAGACGAAGAAGGGGACTTTGGGAGGATTAGAAGACAGCAACAAGTGATTAAAGCTATCTCTCAGCAGCTGAAAGACGTCACTTCGATATTTAAATTACCGAAAGCAGTGGGAAAACTACTTGGTAGTATCCAAACGAACCTTCCTGAGAGTGTGCTACTGGATTGCGGTATGGATTTCCTCAAAGACGATAATAAAAAGATCGATACATTATCCGTACCAGTAGACGGCAGTTGGGACTTCAACGACAATACGCCTTCCGGAAGTGTTCTGGAATTAGATTTGACCAAAAACCAAGAAGCAATCAAAAAATTTCTGAATAATTAAGGAAAGAAAAGAAAATAAAAGAAGTTAGAAATAACAATTTATGTTATGTTCTGACTTCTTTTATTATGTTAGAATAAACAGGTATAAATAGTGAAAATAAAGGAATAGCAAGCAAAAGAAGGAGGAAAAAATGAAAAGAAGTGACAAGCACGGCAAAAATCGAACAGGCGCTTATATTGCCGGCGCAGTGATCCTAATAGCAGCTGCAGGTGGCGGTTATTTTTACTACCGGCACTATCAAGAAACCCAAGCAGTAGAAGCTGGAGAAAAGACGGTTGAGCAATTTGTCCAAGCTTTGAACAAAGGAGATTATAACAAAGCTGCAGGAATGGCATCGAAAAAGGCCAAAAATAAAAGTGCATTATCTGAAAAAGAGATTTTAGAAAAATACCAAAATATATACGGTGCTGCCGATGTCAAAGGACTTGAGATATCAAATCTAAAAGTAGATAAAAAAGATGATTCTACTTATAGCTTTTCATATAAAGCAAAGATGAATACCTCATTAGGTGAATTGAAAGATCTTTCTTATAAAGGAACATTAGACAGAAATGATGGTCAAACCACGATCAACTGGCAGCCTAACTTGGTTTTTCCAGAAATGGAAGGAAATGACAAAGTAAGCCTGACCACGCAAGAAGCAACAAGAGGGAACATTTTAGATCGAAATGGGGAACCATTAGCAACAACCGGCAAACTAAAACAATTAGGAGTCGTTCCAAGCAAACTTGGAGATGGGGACGAAAAAACGGCCAATATCAAAGCCATTGCTTCCGCATTCGATTTAACAGAAGATGCTATCAATCAGGCTATTTCACAAAGCTGGGTACAACCCGATTACTTTGTCCCATTGAAAATCATTGATGGAGCAACGCCAGAACTTCCAGCTGGAGCTACCATCCAAGAAGTAGACGGCAGATATTATCCTTTGGGTGAAGCAGCTGCTCAACTGATTGGTTACGTGGGAGATATCACAGCAGAAGATATTGATAAAAATCCAGAATTAAGCAGTAATGGAAAAATCGGACGATCTGGTTTGGAAATGGCTTTTGATAAGGATCTTCGTGGGACTACAGGTGGAAAATTAAGCATCACAGATGCAGACGGTGTCGAGAAAAAGGTTCTGATCGAGCATGAAGTCCAAAACGGCAAAGATATCAAATTGACAATCGATGCGAAGGCACAAAAAACAGCTTTCGACAGTCTAGGAGGAAAAGCTGGATCGACTGTTGCGACAACGCCAAAAACCGGTGATCTTCTTGCGCTTGCTAGCTCTCCAAGCTATGATCCAAACAAAATGACAAACGGGATCTCACAAGAAGACTACAAAGCTTATGAAGAAAATCCTGAACAACCATTCATCAGCCGATTTGCGACAGGTTATGCTCCTGGATCTACGTTTAAAATGATCACAGCAGCAATCGGTCTCGACAACGGCACTATCGATCCAAATGAAGTGTTGACGATCAACGGACTTAAATGGCAAAAAGACAGTTCTTGGGGATCGTATCAAGTAACTCGTGTTAGTGATGTGTCACAAGTAGACTTAAAAACTGCTTTGATTTATTCCGATAATATATATATGGCGCAAGAAACGTTGAAAATGGGGGAGAAGAATTTCCGTGCAGGTTTGGATAAATTTATTTTTGGTGAAGACCTTGATTTGCCAATCAGTATGAATCCAGCACAAATTTCTAATGAAGAGAGCTTTAATTCAGATATCTTGCTAGCTGATACTGGATATGGACAAGGCGAACTTCTAATTAATCCTATCCAGCAAGCAGCAATGTATTCTGTTTTTGCCAACAATGGCACACTTGTCTATCCTAAATTGATTGCAGATAAAGAGACAAAAGACAAGAAGAATGTCATCGGCGAAACAGCGGTACAGACGATCGTGCCAGATTTGAGAGAAGTTGTGCAAGATGTAAATGGTACAGCACATTCTCTTTCTGCTTTAGGGATTCCGTTGGCAGCGAAAACTGGTACAGCGGAAATCAAAGAAAAACAGGATGAAAAAGGGAAAGAGAACAGTTTCTTGTTTGCTTTCAACCCTGATAACCAAGGTTATATGATGGTTAGCATGTTGGAAAATAAAGAAGATGATGATTCAGCAACTAAACGAGCACCCGAACTATTACAATACCTCAACCAAAATTATCAATAAAGAACGACTTCTTAACTATAGTAAAAGGACTGTGACGGGATCGTCACAGTCCTTTTTTTCGAATAAACGACAGGTTCACGACCGCTTTCTGGGTCACTCACACTTCATAAACTTTTTTTGTAAAATATTTCAGAACAAGTGGAGAAATAAGTGTACTTAATAAAATCACGATTACTAAAGGTGAATAGTACTGTGGTTCGATCAATTGACTTTGCTGTCCAATTTGCAAAATGATCAAAGCCATTTCTCCACGCGAAATCATACCAGCCCCGACCATCAACGAACTATGTTGAGAAAAACCGGCAATCTGAGCACCAAAATACCCTCCAAGCAATTTGGTCAAAATCGCTACAAGCGTCAATATAGAAATAAAGAGCAGCTGCTCACCAAAGTCAGAAAAATCAACTTCTAATCCTACACTGACAAAAAATACTGGTATAAATACTGCATATCCTAAGGCTTCAACATTGTGGTATACTTCTTCTTTGACCTTTGTCTGACTGACTGCTATCCCAGCAAAAAAGGCACCAATGACAGAACTAAGACCTACAAGATCCGCTACGTAAGACATACCTAAACAAATAACTAGCGATACGATGATAATAGAAGAATTTGCGTACACTTTTTCTGCAAATGAAAGCAAGAAGGGTGCAATCCATTTGACTAATAAGAAAATAAAAACAAAGTAAACGAGCTGTTCAATCAAAACAAGCGGTAAAGAAGCATTGCTAGAAGCTTCTCCAGTGAGAAAAGATAGACTGAAACTTAGGACTAAAACGACCAAAATGTCATCTACAACTGAAGCGCCTAAAATAGTTGAGCCTTCTTTCGTATTCACCACGTTTAGTTCCTTTAATACTTCAACTGAAATACTGACAGAAGTTGCTGCAAGAATAATCCCAAAGAAAATCGCTTCATTTCCCGAAACTTGGAATGCTTCGCCTGTTAGCCAACCAAAAACAACAGGGAAGATGATTCCAAGTAAAGCAACGAACATGCCTGGTCGGAAATATTTTTTCAAAAGAGATAAATCACTTTCCAGACCAGCTAAAAACATCAATAAGATTACACCAATCTCCGAGAAGTCATGGACTAGAATATCCGGTTTGACCCAATTCAATCCAGCTTGTCCTAGCAAAACACCAACAAGTAATTGTCCGATTACTGCTGGAATACCTAATCTCCTAGAGATATGTGAGCCAATCGTTGTTGAAATCAATATCAGGCATAGAATACCAATAAATTCCATTCTCATCATTCCTTTGTATAAAATATAGCCCGAACTTAGCATAACATATATTATTAATTTTTTCGGACAATATACTTGTAAACAAATCTTATAGTCACAATTTTTTCTTTTAATAGAAAAAAATAGTTTTTATACTAAAATTATGGATTGGATAAATATGTTAAGATGACTTATCAGAACGTTTAAATATTTATCACAGTGGAGGAAGCTTATGGGCGAGCATAAATTAATACAAGAAATAGATAACGAAAGATTAGCACGTATCGAAAATGATCAATGGGTTAACAATATTGCTAATGCCTTTGCTCAGCAATATCATTTTAAAACAAACGATATCAATCGCTTTAATAAAACAAATTTTATTTCAGATTTGACCCCTTTATTTATTAACTTAGTTGATTTAAGTGAAGATGAATTTAAAATAGATACAAAAAATATGAAAGAATCTCTTGTAAGAAGTACTTATGCGCTTGAAAATGCTGAATTATTTCGCAAATATACCAATGAATTGGTTGTTAATGATTCCAGTAGTTTTATTATGATACCTCTTTCTTTCAAAACTGAAAAAAGTTCACATCTTGTAACAGCATCCATCCAAAAAAAAGCTGGTTTTTTTCAGATAGAAATTTTTGATAAAGCTGGAATAGCTCCTCCTGAAAGATCAGAGAAATCTTTAGTTGTTAAAAATAGGGAACAGATGAAGAGGAAAGTAAGTTACATTTATGAAATAAAAGACACAGAAAAAAATTTTGCAGAGATGATTTATGCCCTTGAGAACGGCAGAGGAGAATTCAATATTCCTTTGGATATCAATAATAAAAAACTAAATTATAAAGAGTATATTCCTTTAAGACTCCTCAGTAAAGTAGCAACCAAGGAATATTATGGTGATAAGATCAGAAGTGCGCAAATTATAGGAAATTGTTGCGTAAAATCATGGACAGGAGCATTGAAAGATAAATTGGAACAGTTTCGTATAGAACAAAGTAAGCCGAGTAATGAGTCATTGAATAAAATACTTACAGAAATTGCCTGTCGTCAATTAGAAAAAGCAGGTTATGGTCCCAAAACAATCTATTATTTTAGAGAATTGAACAGCTTATACAGTTATAATAAAATAGAGAGAAAAGATATGAATAATAAATTTTCAAAAAAACAGGAAAATAGTAGGTTGTTCAATCAATATTTTACTGAAACTAAAAATAAGCTTCCGCTTGATCGGATTGCTTTACCTATGTTAAATGCCTCTCTTAAACATAACCATACTGGAACTAAATATAATAAATTAAAAAAACTTTTGGGTAAAAATAAAACAAATGACTCTACTAGTATTTATTTTTTAACAGATTTAGATAAGCAAAAGATTATCGAGAATGTTGGAACTATCGTTTCTCATCATGAAATAAAAAAAACAATGGATACTATAAAAAAGGAAGTCCAAAGGTGCCAGCAGAATAGATTACAGCTCAGAACTGTTCAGGCATATAGCGAAAGATAGGGAGTTGTTCATTTTCTTTTATTATAAAAAGAAAAATTCTGAGATTTTTTTATCTTTGTGAATTAAGACCTCCAGTGTGAACTGGAGGTTTTCTTTTCATCGGAAATCCACTTCAACTTAATAGTTTAACGAGTTTTTTTACTACCACGCGGGAAACTCTCTGCAGACCTTAGCATAACTAGGGTTTTCATAACATACAAACAGAAACCGAAGAATCAATTCTGATTCATCAGTCCCGTAATTATAAAATAAGGTCTTCTTGTGTATACTACAATCAATGGAATTGTTTTTAAAGCATAAAACTCAATACATTCTTCTTATTCTGATAAAATTGATGATCTCCTGGATGCCCATGAAAATCAAGATGAAACCGAATATTTGAAATAGAACCATCAAGCTTTTGAATGGATTGAACAATAAGACGAATCCGCCAATCAACAACAGAATACTATAAACACTCCAACTTTTAGCTTTTGTATTCATACTGAAGAACAACTGGAACAAGCTGTTGATGATAACAGCTAATCCAAGAAGAATCGGCAGGATAGAAACGATTGCAGGTGCAAAAGCATAAACGATCAGCGCGCAGATCAGGAAAAAAAGACCACTAAACAGACCGATACTCCAAGAACCTGTTTTCCTTTTAAAACGGTAAGCCTCAAAAAGATTCAACAACCCAAGCAAAACAAGATAGGCAGTGATCAGATAACCGATAAAATGAAAAACAGCAGAAGGGTTTAGCACAATCGCAATCCCAGAAATAATATAAACAGCAGCTCTTAATAAGGCGTATTTTTGAATATTTTGTTTAATCGTCTCAAACATATAAGAAAACCTCCTTTGACTTATTTTAACGTGAACCAGTCATATTACCAAATCAAACGGTACAAAACGAGTGAAGGAGAAGAGCTTCTTAAGAAAGATCATTTTCTGAGGATCTTTTCCATTTTTTTGCCTTTTGCTAGCTCATCGATCATTTTATCTAAATAACGAATTTCTTTCATCAAGTTATCCTCGATGTTTTCTACTCGCACACCACAAACAACACCTGTAATCAAAGAACGAGAAGGATTGGGGGCAAGGGCTTCCGCAAAAAATTGTTCGAAAGTCACTTGTTTTTGTAGTTGCTCTTCTAGTTCTGTTTGGGAATAACCTGTCAGCCAGCAAATGATTTCATCTACTTCCTCTTTTGTACGATCTTTTCTCTCTGCTTTTGCTACATACATGGGATAAACGCTTGCAAAACTTGTCTTAAAAATACGATTTTGCGCCACAATCAGTCACCTTTCTTCTCTCAAACTATTTACTACTTATAGTATATAAGAAAAAGAGAAGAAAAAGTGATTATTCAAAAAAAAAGACAAAAAGGATTGTGGCAAAATTCTTATCACAATCCTTTTTTCCGAATAAACGGTGTTTTCCTGCCAACTCCTCAGTCACAAGTCACAATATTCAACAAACACGAGAAACTGTTTATTGAAATTGTTCCTTGTGACTCGGAGCTGAACGGTAGGCTCACAACCTCTATCTGACTTTTTTACAATCTTCATCGCTCAAGTGCGCATCAGATAATCGAATGCTCCTAAAGCTGCAGTAGCTCCTGAACCCATTGAAACGATGATTTGTTTGTATGGACTATCTGTACAATCACCAGCTGCGAAAACGCCGGGGATATTCGTTGCGCCATTTTTCTCGGTCACTATTTCATTTCTTGGGTTCATTTCGATCGTTCCATCTAGCCAATCCGTATTAGGAAGTAAGCCGACTAGAATGAATACACCTGAAACAGCTAGTGTATGCATCTCCATCGTACGGCGATCGATATAGGAGAGAGATTCTACCTGATTCGTACCGCTGATTTCTTTCGTCGCTGCATGTTTGATAACAGTGACATTCGCAAGAGAGACTAGTTTATCCTGTAAGATTTGATCTGCCTTTAATTCTGGTAAGAATTCTAGAACATATACATGTTTTGCTAACCCAGCCAAATCGATTGCTGCTTCAACACCAGAATTACCACCACCGATAACAGCAATCTCTTTTCCTTTAAATAGAGGGCCGTCACAGTGTGGACAATAAGCAATTCCTTTATTTTTAAACTCTTTTTCGCCCGGTACATTGATAGAACGCCAGTGCGCACCTGTCGCAATAATTGCCGTTTTTGCTTGAAGTGATATGCCGTTAGCCAAGCCGATAGTGATAAAATCTTGCTCTTTATTTAAGGAAACAGCCTGTTGATTGATCATAATATCGATAGGGTAACTACGCACATGATTTTCTACTTGTTGCATTAATTTTGGCCCTTCCGTGTAAGGGGTACCAATCATATTTTCAATTCCCAGTGTTTCAACGACTTGTCCACCGAAGGAGTCAGCAACAATCCCTGTGCGGATTCCTTTACGTGCTGCATAGATAGCTGCACTACTAGCTGCTGGTCCTCCACCGACCACTAATACATCATAAGGTTTTTTTTCAACTAATTCTTCTTCAACCAAAGGACCAGTGATTTTTTCAACGATTTGTTCGATCGTCATGCGTCCGCTACTAAATTCTTCACCATTTAAAAAAACTGTTGGCACTGCCATGATTTGTTTATCATCGATTTCTTTTTGGAACATACCGCCTTCAATCATCGTATGAGTAATATTTGGATTTAATACAGCTAATATATTCAATGCCTGTACAACGTCGGGGCAATTATGACAAGTCAAGCTGACATAACTGTCAAAATGCAGCGTTTGTTTGATTTGTTTGATTTTGAGACTCAAAGATTCACTGATTTTCGGTGCCCGTCCACTAATTTGCAACAGTGCTAGTAAAAAAGAAGCAAATTCATGACCGAGGGGGATACCAGCAAAAACAATTCCACTTTCTTTGCCAAGAGGGCTGATAGAAAAACTAGGTGTCCGCGTCAACTCTTTTTTTTCCCAAGAGATTTTAGGAGACATTTCTGATATTTCCTTCGTAAATTCTGCTAATTTTTGACTATTTTCACTAGTATCCAGACTAACAGAAAAAACAATAGGAGATTCAATCAGCGCTAAATATTGTTCGAGGTTTTGTTTAGTTTCTTTATCTAACATATCGACTACCTAAATTTTTCCAACAAGATCAAAACTTGGTTTCAATGTTTCGCCACTTTCTTTCCATTTTGCCGGACAAACTTCACCTGGGTGGGTACGTACATATTGAGCAGCCCGTATCTTATCAATCAGTGCACTAGCATCACGACCAATTCCATCTGCATTGATTTCCATGGCTTGAACGATGCCGTCTGGATCAATAATAAATGTTCCTCGTTGAGCTAATCCTTGTTCTTCATCCAACACATCAAAAATACGAGAAATCCGATGCGAAGGATCGCCAATCATCGTGTATTCGATTTTACCAATAGCATCTGATGTATCATGCCATGCTTTGTGAGTAAAGTGGGTATCTGTAGAGCAAGAAAAGACTTCAACGCCCAAAGATTTCAATGTACTGTATTGTTCTTGTAAGTCTTCTAATTCAGTAGGACAAACAAAAGTGAAATCTGCTGGGTAGAAACATAGGATGCTCCAATTCCCCATAAGGTCTTTCTCGCTAATTTCTAAAAATTCTCCTTGATGATAAGCTTGAGCGTTAAATTCTTCGATTCTTTTCCCAATCAATGACATAGTAAAACCTCCAATAATAATTATTTATTTATAATGATTGTAATTTAGTTGGAGTTAGAAAGTCAATGAATATTTTGTTATTTAATAAAGATTACTCAAAAACGCTGGTTAATTATAAAATGGAAGAGGCATAAGAAAATACAACTACTTGAAATACTCAGGATAACGTTGAGTGACAGTTTCTTGTTCTTTCAGCATCATGTGCAAGTGCAATCCCGTTTGAAAACGAGCTTCTTCTGGTTTTTTATCGACTAATGCTCTGAATAAATCTTCATGTTGTTCCATGATCGTTTCCCATGGAAGCCCTTGTATGGTCACTCTTAACCAACGAAAACGTTCTAAATGGGTATTGTGGTCATCTAACCAGTTCCAAACTTCTTTTCTGCCGGCAATTTCGAAACAAGCTTCATGAAATAAATTATCTGCACGAAAAAACGCACGTTCATCCTTTATTTTGGCTGCTTTTTCTTGTTCTTCTAAAATCGTTTCTAACACTATTCGTGTTTGATGGTCCAATTTGGAACAGCATTCGATCATAATCTGCTGTTCTAATTGCTCTCGAACAAATCGAGCATTTTCTGCAGAATAGAGATTGATTCTTGAAACATACGTACCACTTTGAGGAACTGTGTACACGAGTTCTTGTTGACGTAGTTGAATCAATGCTTCGCGAATGGGGGTTCGGCCGATAGAAAGATGTTCCTCCAACACCTTTTCAGATATTTTCCTTCCAGGTTCTAGGTCCGCATAGATGATTTGTTTACGAATCGCTTGATAAGCTTGAGATTGCAAGCTACTTTTCATTTTTATACCTCCAAAATCATTTCTATGAACGTAGTATAACAGAAGAGATCTGAAAAACAATCTGATATGTCACTTAAACTAGTAAATTTGTATAAAAAGTAAAATTTTGATTGACACAGCGGTTTTTATTGCATAAAATTCATTTGAAGACGAAAACTGATATGTTAGTTTAGGAGGGGAAAAATGATTGATTTAAACAACTGGGAGAATTTTATTCCTGAATTATCTCAAAAAGAAGTAGAAATACCTCATTTTGACCGTGCATCATTAAGAGAAACTGGACAAAGAAATCCTGTCTGGATCCATTTTGGTGGCGGAAATCTTTATCGAGGATTTCATGCAGAAATCGCTCAACGTTTAGCGGATCAAGGCGAATTGCCCACTGGTGTCATTGTTTGTGAAACATTCGATGAAGAAATAATTGAAAAGGCTTACCGAGATTTTGATGATTTGATTCTTGAAGTGGTCATGCCAAGCAGTGGAAAATTTGTCAAACGTATATTAGCTGCGACAGCTGACAGTCTGTATTGTCATCCAGATTGCTCGGAACACTTTGCTAAGATGATTGGGCACTTTGAAAATCCGAGTTTACAATTAGTTACTTTTGCTATTACTGAAAAAGGTTATCGATTGAAAGATACAAGTAATAAATATATAGGACCGATTGCAGTTGATATAAAAAATGGTCCGAAAAAGCCATCACATACGATGAGTATTCTTACTGCACTACTTTATAGACGGTTTTTATCGGAAGCTTGGCCGATTGCACTTGTCTCTACAGATAATTTTTCACAAAACGGCAGTCAATTACGTACTTCGTTGCTAGCGATCGCAAAAGAATGGCAAAAGGAAGGTTATGTACCAGAAACATTTATCCAATACTTATCGAATGAAGAAATCGTTGCGTTTCCATGGACAATGATTGACCGTATCACTCCGAATCCTTCCATATCAGTTAGCAGAATGTTGGCAGAAGAAGGCTTTTCAAATATGTCGATCTTGCAAACCGCAAAGGGAACCAATATTGCGCCATTCGTCAATACAGAAGACATCCATTATTTAATCATGGAAGATCATTTCCCAAACGGACGTCCGAGATTCGAAAAAGCTGGAGTGTTCTTGACTGATCGTGCAACGGTAGATAAAGCAGATACGATGAAAGTGACGACTTGTCTTAATCCTTTGCATACGGCTTTAGCTATTATGGGTTGTTTACTGGGTTATAGGAGTATAGCTGAGGAGATGAATGATCCAGATTTGTCGCTGTTAGTTTCTGAAATCGGGTACAATGAAGGTCTTCCAGTCGTAGAATCGCCTGGAATCATTGATCCAAAGACCTTTCTTGAAGAAGTAGTCACTGTGCGATTTCCTAATCCAAATATTCCTGACATGCCTCAGCGAATCGCCACGGATACCTCTCAAAAGGTGGCGATTCGTTACGGTGAGACGATTAAAAAATATATGGAAATAGAAAATAAGGACCCGCAGACTCTTGTGTTCATCCCATTGATTCTCGCTGCTTGGCTTCGATACCTTATTGGCCTTGATGATCAAGGAAAACCATTCACACCGAGTCCAGATCCTTTGCTGATAGAACTTCAGCACAGGCTTTCTGACATTCAATTGGGTACGCAAGATATCTCACATATCCAAGAGAAAATTGCTCCTATTTTGTCAAATAAAGAAATTTTTGGTGTAGATCTTTATCAAGCTGAGATTGGCAGAAAAATAGAAGGAATGTTCATCAAAATGTTGGCAGGACCCAATGCCGTACGAAAAACATTACAGAATTACTTACAAGAACATGGAGGAACTTTATAATGGAAATGACTTTTAGATGGTACGGTTCACAAGAGGAAAAGATTACTTTAGATGAAATCAGACAAATACCTGCAGTCAAAGGTATTGTAGGCACATTGATGGATATACCAGTAGGAGAAGTGTGGCCTAGGGAACGGATCAAAGAATTAAAAGAAGAAATTGAGTCTCGTGGATTGACACTAAAGGTTATCGAAAGCGTCAATGTGCATGATGCCATTAAAATTGGATTACCGTCCCGTGAGCAGTATATCGAAAACTATAAGCAGACGATTCGAAACTTGGCAGAATATGGAATAGAAGTCATCTGCTATAATTTTATGCCTGTATTTGATTGGGTCAAATCTGATCTTGATTACCGCTTAGAAGATGGCTCGTCTACGTTAGCTTTTATATCCGCTGATATTCCAGATGATCCAAAAGAAATCGTCGAACGCATCGAACAGTCCAGCAATGAATTCGAGTTGCCGGGGTGGGAACCTGAACGCTTAGCTCATATCAAATCTTTGCTTGAAGCGTATGCATCAGTAGACGAAGAAAAACTTCGAGAAAATTTTGCCTATTTTCTTCAATCAATCATCCCGACATGTGAAGAGGTAGGGATCAAAATGGCTGTACACCCAGATGACCCGCCGTACTCGATTTTTGGATTACCTCGAATCGTAAAGAATCGAGAAGATCTAGATTGGTTGTGCCGAGTAGTAGACAGTCCTTCTAACGGAATCACTCTTTGTACAGGAAGTATTGCAGAAGATCCAGAAAATGATGTGTATGAAATTTTAGCAGAATTTTGCCAAAGAGATCGGATCCCATTTGCTCACGTTCGAAATATCAAGTTTTTAGATAATCGAGATTTCTATGAAGCACCGCATAAATCAGAATACGGTTCATTAGACATGTACCGTATTCTAAAAACAATGTATGACAACGGATTTGACGGATACATCCGCCCTGATCATGGCAGAATGATTTGGAATGAGACAGGAAGACCAGGATATGGCTTATATGATCGAGCATTAGGTGCGGTATATCTAAATGGATTATGGGAAGCAATTGAAAAAGGAAATGAACGTAAAGAAAATCAGTAAATAATTTATAATTTTATTATGTAAACGAAAAAGATATTCAAACTTTTGTGACATAAATCCGTATGCTTTTTAACAGTATACGGATTTATGTCACTTCTTTGGTCTAGGAACTAGAGGTTATCTTGATTTTCTTTTTCTGATTGGTTTATAAGAGCCTCTTCTTTTAATTCAAAAATATATTCTGAAATCCTCATAATCACTTTTTTCCAATCTTCTGGTGTGATGATTCCCTTTAAAATATATATTTTTTTGATGTGGGAAGGCAATTGTTTCAAAGGGCAGTCACTGATAACGATGTTACAGTTCTCCATAAAATCGTTTTGTATTTTGATCGATTCATTTGAAAAAATTTGTTCTATCTTAACAATCAAATCTTTACTGATATAAAAATCACGCGTATAGTTCACACCAATCACGATCAGCGGTTGTTTTTTGTAACGATCATATAAATGTACTAGATCTTCGACCATCCATAGCACATTTTCTTTTTCTAAAATATCTGGCAGCATATGTTGATTTTGTTCTCTGAAATCCATGTAAAATCGTTCGATAGCTGTTTGGATTTCTTTCAATACGTTGTGCTCTTGATAAAGCATAAAAGTAGGAAGGGGCGTATTTGGTTGATTGAAGTTAAGAAATCCATTATAAAGTTTATTTCGTGCGAACGCCAACGAGTAAAGAATCTTTTCTTTTTCAGGTATAAACAAATCAAATACTGTACAAAAGGATTCCACCATTTTTCTTGAATAAAGAATATGAGGAACATTTGCTTTTCTTAAAAGTTCGTATTGCTCCAAACTTGTTTTATCTGATTCGATTTTCGTGATAGAGAGCCGAGCTAAAATATTCACTAAGATGCGTTGTTCGCGACAAATTGGCAGATTGGGGCGCAAAATATCGACAGAGGGATCAATAAAAAAGTCAATATATTCATACTCTTCAAATTCTCTTTGTACACCTTTCACAGAAGTAGCCGGAAAATTCTCTTTACATATTTTCAACAGCAAATATAATTTATCCATCATACCGCTATTCAGTCGGTCAAGTACCTCTTTTTTAAAAAAAGTATTCATCATAAAAGCAACTACCTGTGGTTCTTCATCATAAAAATCTGTAGCAGTACTTGAAAAGATATTCCAATAAATATCTAATGCTGCATATTGGATTTGTACTTCTTTTCCAGAAAAGGACTTTCTTCCATTATTAGAAAAGGAGACAGACAAACCATACAATGCTAAAAATGCATTGATTTTTTTCATTTTCGTATACAGATAAGAGGCACTATAGTTCGTTTGCTGACTTAAACTGATAATCGAATTTGTCTGACAACTGAACAAAGAAGTCAAGATCTGATAACTGACCGATTCGTTGCAGTACCTTCCAAATAGACGATAGTAGCAATAAGCCGGATCAATTCCTTCAAAATTCAACTTCAAAAAAGGTTTTTGTTTATCAATATGCAGTTTTGTTAGATTGAGACGCTCAAAATCTTGTTCTAATTCTTTGATGTATAATAAAAAATTTGATTCAGACATATGGAAATGATCTGCTAAATATTGTGTAGTAATAAAGAAACGATGTTCAGACAGGTAAAGAAAAATATCTAATTTTGTATTGCTTTTTTTCTTCAAAAGATACGTTTTTATCGCTTCTTGGGTTTGCATGAAGGGCGCTCCTTTTTAGTTAAATTGTTAAAACTTGAAAATATTACTGTTTTTTTCATGAAACTAGACAAAAAGACAGTAAACATATAGGCACAATCTCTACTATCTTATTTCTTGCATACAAAAAAATCAAGGAGTGAGAGAGTTATGAGATATCCAATCATCTTAATCTCAACATTTACAGCCTTAAGCTTATCGCTTACTATAAATCAGACAGTGCATACAGAGGAGATAGGAACAGCAAATTGGGCAGAAACCAAATGGGCCAATGTCAATCGAATTACTTTCCAAGATGAATTTTCTTCCTTCAATTCAGGTGTCACAAAATTAAAAAAAGGACAAACAGCGACCATCAAAGCAACAGTTGATTATTCGGGAGACTTAGCACCGATACGACAATCAGCTGTTACATTTGAGAATGTTGACCCTGCTTTATTGATCAGTTACGACGAGAATACTTTGTCTATCCAACACAAGCAAGCAACATTTACTTTCACCGTCACATTAAATCAGGACTTGCTAAAACCAGCACTGTTTACTGTCAAAGTATCAGATGGCTTACCGAACGATCTTCATTATCTGACGCCGTATAGTCAACGGCAGACAGTTGAGCAAGATTCAGCAATCGACTCAGGAGGAGGAGATCTTGTTGGGGAACCAACGGATAAACCAGAAAATGAAAACAAGCCTGATATACCGCCTACAGAAAATCCAGACGGAGAACAACAACCGGAAATAGAACCTGGTGAAGAGCCTGATACAGAAATGAAGCCAGAGCCAGACAATGAATCAAAACCTGAAACAACTCCCGAAGAAAAACCAGATGTCAGTCCAGAACCAGATACAGACTCTGGAAACGAAACAATACCGGAAACAAAACCAGGCACAGATAATGAAACCGAGAATCCAGAGAAACCAGATGTGACTCCAGAACCAGATACGGACTCTAGCAACGAAGTAACACCAGAAGAAAAACCAGACACGGATAATGAGGTTGAGAATCCAGAAACACCAAATAGGGTTCCTGAAGAAAAGCCAGATGTGGCCCCAGAAATGCCAGAAAAAACACCTGAAACAAATATAACGGCAAAAGAGATAAGCACCCAAAAGGATGAAAAGAAAGAGAGTCAAAAAATAAATACAACCATTCAACAAATAAATGAAGAGAAGCAGAATACAGACACACAACGATTTGATAGCCCTCACCCAGCTGAGACTTTAAAAAGTAGAAAAGATACAATCCTTGCTAGTCCTGATACGAAAAATAAACAGCTGCCAAAATCTGGAGAAGCACAAAATAAAGTCATACTGTGGAGCGGAATCATTCTTTTAAGTATAACAACAATGTTTTCTGTAAAAAGATTTAAACAAAATAGATGACACTGACATTTGAAGAATGTCGGAGAACACATTTTTACAAACGAAAAAGTAATATTAATAAAACGACCCTGAATAACAGATTCTAAATCTGATATTTAGGGTCGTTCTAATTTTTATCTTTCTTCATTTTTAATTTAAAGGAGATCTGTTTCTCTTGGTGAATGATTCGGAATCTTTTTCACTTTCAGCACATCTAAAAAGAAGGTGAAAATCGGGATGCCGACAATCAATCCCCAAACGCCAAAGAATCGTTCACTAACAAGCAAGACCACGAATGTATAAAAAATCGGCAAGTCTGTTTTGCTAGACATTAATTTTGGGTTCAGTACATAAGATTCGATCAGATGCACAACCAAAATCGTCATCAGGATATAAACAACATCTCTGATTCCTCCTTGGGAATAAGCAATGAAAGATAGAGGAATACAAGAAATAATAACGCCTGCTACAGGGATCAGACTTAGGATGAATATCATAATTGCTAAGCTCAGCAGTTGGTGAAAGCCAAATGCGGCCAAAGCAATAGTAGTCAGTAATGTGTTTAAAAGAGCAATAATAAATTGAGCTTCTAATACTAAGCCAAATGTATTGACAAACTTATCGGCGAAATAATATAGATCTTGAAAGAACCAAGAAAATTCACTTTTTAGAAATAACCGTGAGAATAAAATCGTTTTTTGCTTTTCAATCATAAAAAAGAAACTTAAGATGAACGACATAGCGAACGCCACGGCCAGTTTTCCTATATCTTGTAAATAGCCAAGCGCAATTGACGCACCATTTTGAAGCTGTTCAAAGAAATCGTTCCGCTCGATATAATTGTGGATGTATTGTAAAACTGGATCCGCATCTTTTGGTTGATGCTCGTAAAAATCAATAACAGATTGAATCATATCGAATGTTTGATGAATAAGCATCGGGATATACTTTGTGAATGCCAGATAGATAAGATAAACGATCAATGTATAAATCATGATGGCTAAAATACCTGTAGGGATTCGGACAAATCGCTGAATGATCTGAACAAGGTGGATCATCAAGTAAGTAAAGATAAATGTGAGTAAAATGGTTGTAATCATACTTCTCACTAAGAAAAGTACAAAAATGACAGATAATAAAACAGTGAGGCGACGTATTTTTTCATTCGCCAAAAAACGCTGATAAACGGACAATTTGACAACCTCCAAATAACAAAAATAAACACGTTATTCATTATATGATGGAATACGAAAATAAGAAAGGGAAAGAGCAAAAAGAAAAACCGCTAAATGACGTTATCTTACGAGTTGGTTTTCCTCATAAAATCGTTCATCTAGCAGTTTCAGCCCTTTTTCTGGTCTTGATGAAAATTATCTAGCATTTTTCGGGTCAGATGTTGCAGTGTATCCAATTCTTCCTGTTCAAGTGGAAGATAAGACTTGATCTTTTGTGGAATACCTTCTGCTTGTTTTTGCAACGCAACTCCTTGAGAAGTGAGCGTAACATTTACGATTCTTTCATCATCCGTTTCACGCTGACGCTTGATATAATTTTTTTCTGCTAACTTCTTCAGTAAGGGGGTTAGCGTACCAGAATCCAGACACAAATCATTTCCTAGCTCTTTCACTGTAGTCTTTTTCTTTTCCCATAAAACTAGCATCACAAGATACTGGGTATAGGTAAGATCCAGCGGTTTGAGAAGGGGAGTGTAGTGCCTGATGATCTCCTTAGAGGCGGCATATAAAGGAAAACATACTTGATTAGCTAAATATAGATCTTCCATTTTTCCACCTCCGCTGTTTCACTATAGTGTATCATAGCGGATTTACACAAAAAAGTCTATTCACTAACAGCTTTCAGAGTAACTTCGATATTTCCAGCTGTCGCTTTTGAATAGGGGCACACTTTATGTGCAGCTTCTAATAATTCTTGGGTTTCTTCTAGAGAAAGGCCTTCGATAGATCCTTCAATCTCTACGCCTAAGACAAAGCTCATTTCACTTTCGGAATAAAGAGAAACTTGTGCGCTGACAGTAGAAGCGCCAGAAATATTTTTTTGTTGTTTAATCAACTCCAATGCACTGTTGAAACAGGCACTGAAACCAGCTGCAAACAATTGTTCAGGATTTGTTGCGTTTTCAACACGTTTACCAGGAGCTGCAATATTTAATTCGAATGTGTGATCAGGATTATGGACTTCTCCAGAACGTCCGCCTGTGTTGATCATTTTTGTAGAATACATTTTTTTCATAAGATTACCACCTTTTATTATATTTGATACAATTAGATTGTACACAACTTAATTATGAAAAGCAAAGAAATTGATTATTCAAGAAAAAAGAGAAAGCACATGGAACAAACTTGCTTCCTCTAATAAGAACATTTACAAAAAAATATCAGTGACAAGAACTAATCTCATCATAAACTTTACATATATTTTTCAAAAAGTTGTTTTCTTTCTTCAAAACTTACTTCACGATGAACCTGATGAAGCATCCATAAATAACCAAAAGGATCCCTGAACATCGAATTGGTCACACCAAAGTCCATCATTTCTGTCATTTCTTGGATCTCTACACAGCCATTTCGTAATGCTTTATTATGTGTGCCCTTAATGTCAGAGACGATGATATTGAACCAGATCGTATTTGGATGTTCAGCAGTAGGGGCAGTCAGACCAAGGGGCGGATTTTCATCCAGCATATGGAACCGCGTGCCATACAAGGAAAAAATGACTTCATTATTGCCTCTAGGATACTCTGTTGCCTCAATCAGTTCTATTTCATCAAAGATCGTTTGATAAAGTTTTAGAGCTTTCAAACTGTCATTTAATACAAAATCGATTTCTGTTCCTTTATGCATAAAATTCTCCTCTCTTTTTCAATCGAACATTTACTTACTTCTTCTATTATTATACCAGTTAAAGAAAACGCATTCAAAATAATGGTATTGATTACTTACCAACTCATTCGATTGGATGATAAGTAAATCCGCGTCCCATTACTTCTGCTACGCTGTTGACAATGACAAAGGCGCTTGGATCAATTTCTTTTATCAGAGGTTTCATTCGAGAGAATTCATGATCGGTCACAACGATCAATAACACTTCTTTTGACTTTCGGTTATAGCCGCCTTTTGCCTCCAGCAAGGTAAGCCCGCGTCCGATTTCAGCACTTAAGCGAAGGCGAATGTCTTCCAAAGAATGTTCGCTCATGACCATGACGGATTTCTTCCGATTGATCCCTGTTTCGATATAGGTCATGACGATTGAAGTGATTGCAATAGATAAGATAGCGTAAAGAAATTCTTCTATTCCAAAAACAAACAGATTGAGAGAAACGACGAAAGCATCTGTAAGAAATAGGCCGATCGAAGTGTTCAAGTGGAAATATTTTTTAAAAACGAGGGGAGGGATCGTCGTGCCGCCACTGGAAGAGTTATTTTTATATAAGATGGCCACTCCTAAAGCAAAAATCGCACTTCCAAAAATGACAGATAACAACCGATCTGAAGTAATCATCATCTCTGGTACTACCGCGATGATCAAAGGAAAAACTAAGCTTCCAAAAAGCACTTTGAAAAAAGGTTTTTTACCTAAAAACAGAAGAGCTAGCACTAACATAACAATATTCAATACTAAAATGACTATAGCACGGTCAAAACCGAAAGCAGCTTCCAATAATATTCCTAGTCCGCTGACACCACCAGCAGCGATATGATGAGGCCCTAAAAACATATTGATAGCGACTCCTAATATAAAGAGGGCAAAAATAATCTTGGCATATGTCCATATAAATTGTCTTGTTTCTTTCATTTATCCACTTCCTTTAGTTGATTAACAGCATTCTTATCTTATTATAACTTATTTTTCACTATAAGTTAACTTCGATTAAGAAAAAATTAGGCTTGGCTAATTTAGGATGCTCAACTTATCTGAAATCACTTGATCAAACAAAAACTCTTAAAAAAACTTTTTCAATTAGGAGGATCGAATATAGAGAGCAGAGAAACAGAGAAACTAAGATAACTATAGAACTCGAAATAGGTAGAAAATAGATTCAAAAACTTTTAAAAGTTTTTGAATCTATTTGTTGAATTCGCTTAAAAAGTAATAGAAAAGTGTCAAAAAAACTGTTACCGATAACATTTTTGAAAGCGTTGTCTTTTCTATCTCTATCACTTATAGTGAGGACGTAATATTAAATCGCAAGGAGGAAATCAATGGACACAGCTGCAATTTATCATCGACCGGAAAGTGAATATGCATTTCTATATACGAATACAAAATTCCGTATCCGGCTTCGTACTCGGAAGAATGACATCAAAAAAGTATATGTGTTAAGCGGAGATCCGTATACCATAACAACTGAAAAATGGTATCAAAAAGAACGATCAATGAAAAAATGTCTAAGTACAAATGTGCATGATTATTGGGAAGTTGAATTGACAAGTGAAACAAGACGATTACAATATGCGTTCCATGTTATTGGAGAAGACAGCACGGATTGTTTCTATGGGGATCAAGGTGTTTTTCCTTATCGAGAAAATGTGATTGCTGAACCAAATTTTTATTTTCGAATGCCTTATTTCCATCAAATTGATCGCTTCGTTGTACCAGAATGGGTGAAAGAAACAGTATGGTATCAAATTTTTCCTGAAAGATTTGCAAATGGGGATAAAGAAAATGATCCCGATCATACTTTGGCTTGGGGAAGCAAAGATCCAGATCGTGAAGATTTCTTTGGCGGGGATTTACAAGGTGTGATGGATCATCTGGATTATTTGACAGACCTTGGTATCAATGGAATATACTTTTGTCCCATATTTAAAGCTACATCCAATCACAAGTACGATACGATCGACTATTATGAAGTCGATCCCGCGTTTGGAAATAAAAAACTTTTAAAAAACTTAATTGATGAAGCGCATAAAAGAGGGATACGTATCATGTTTGATGCTGTATTCAATCATATGGGGATCCATTCGCCCCAATGGCAAGATGTACTCGAAAACGGAGAAAATTCAATCTATAAAGACTGGTTCCATATCCGCTTTTTCCCAGTAGATTCCTATCAGATGACTGATGTGCCAGAAACTGCTGAAAATATTCCATACGATACTTTTGCTTTTACTCCATTCATGCCCAAACTAAATACAGCAAATCCAGAGGTTCAAAAATATTTACTAGATATTGCCACCTATTGGATAAAAGAATTCGATATTGATGGATGGCGACTAGATGTTGCAAACGAAGTGGATCATCATTTTTGGAAAAAACTTAGAGAAGAAGTTACAGCCATCAAACCTGATATCTATATCCTGGGAGAGATCTGGCATTCCTCACAAGCTTGGCTACAAGGGGATGAATTCCACGCAGTAATGAATTACGCATTTACAGATTCAATTAAAGATTATTTTGCAAAAAAGAAAATTACAGCTTCGCAAATGGTCAGTGGAATGAATCATCAGCAAATGCTTTACAGAGATCAGGTGAACGAAGGGACATTTAACTTATTAGATTCTCATGATACTGCAAGGATCTTAACTCTTTGTAATGGGAACAAGGAATTGATGAAATCTGTGATGACTTTTATGTTTCTTCAAAAAGGATCTCCTTGTATCTATTATGGGACAGAAGTAGGGATGACTGGTGGAGAAGACCCAGATTGTCGAAAATGTATGATCTGGGAAAAAGAAAAACAAGATCTAGAACTGTTCGGTTTTATAAAAGAGCTCGTTTCTCTTAGGAAACAGTTGTCTAAGATTCTTTCTGAAGGAGCTACCCAATGGCTAATAGTAAATGATCGTGAAGATAAGCTCTATTTTGTACGTGAACTAGAGGGGCAGATTATCCATATTTACTTCAATCAGTCAGAAGAACCTTGGATAGTAGAACAGGAAAATGAGGTTATTCTTAGTCAAAATTGTCAGTTATTAGAAGATGGGAAAGCAGAGATACAGCAATACGGATTTTTGATTATGTGTTGAAAAACTGTTACCGGTAACAATAAGAAAGCGTTTGCAAATGAAGATTTGTGCCCATTATAATAATGGTGTAACAGCACGTTGAATACACAGGAGGAAATGAAGATGAAAAAACGAAACGCGAAAAAATTAGGTTTAGGGTTAGTCTCTTTAGGAATCTTAGGCGGATTAGCGGCTTGTGGCAATGGTAATTCTTCAGCAGAAGGGGACACGGAAGAAGGAAAAACGTTAACAGTCTCCGTTGATTCTGGATATAAAGATTATATAAACGAAATAAAAGATACATTCGAAAAAGAAAACGATGTGAAGATCAAGCTGGTAGAAAAGGACATGTTCGATCAGTTAGAATCATTAGCGTTAGATGGTCCTGCTGGAAAGGGACCTGACGTTATGATGGCAGCATATGACCGGATCGGTGCGTTAGGACAGCAAGGACATCTGGCGGAAGTAAAACTGGGAAATGAATCAGCTTACGATGAAACAGACAAGGCCCAAGTGACTTATGATGGAAAAATCTATGGAGAGCCTGCAGTAATCGAGACCCTTGTTTTGTACTATAACAAAGATTTAGTCGATACAGCACCAGCGACGTTTAAAGATTTGGAAAATCTATCCAAAGACAGTCGTTTTGCTTTTGAGTCAGAAGCAGGAAAAAATACAGGATTTTTAGCTAAATGGACTGACTTTTATTATTCCTATGGTTTGATTGCAGGTTACGGTGGCTATGTATTCGGTGATGATGGTACAGATCCTTCTGATATCGGTTTGAATAATGCAGGTGCTGTAGAAGGAATTTCTTATGCAACAGATTGGTTCCAAAATGTTTGGCCTAAGGGAATGCAAGACATAAAAAGTGCAGGAGACTTCGCCAGCCAGCAATTCATGTCCAATAAAACTGCAGCAATTATTGACGGCCCATGGCAAGCGCAAACATACAAAGAAAACAATATCAATTATGGTGTTGCAAAAATCCCTACTCTAAACAATGGACAGCCTTATCAACCATTTGGCGGAGGAAAAGGATGGGTAGTCAGCAATTATGCTAAAAATAAAGATCTCTCTCAAAAATGGCTCGATTATGTAACGAATCAGGAGAATCAAGAGAAATTCTTTGAAATGGTAAATGAAATCCCTGCAAATCAACAAGCTCGGGAAACAGCCAAGGCTAAAAACGATGAATTAACAACAGCTGTGATCGAACAATATGAAACAGCTCAAGCAATGCCAAACATCCCAGAAATGGGTGAAGTTTGGACAGGTGCAGAAAACTTGATGTTCGATGCAGCATCAGGTTCAAAAACACCAAAAGAATCCGCAGATGAAGCAGTGAAAACAATCAGTGAAGCCATAGAACAAAAATACTGATTAAAATGATAACCGTCCATTTTTATAAAAAATGGAACAGGTGCTTCAGATAGAGGTGGCAAGAGCGAGATGGAAAATTATCTTGCTCTTGTTGCCATTATCTTAAAAGTAGTTTGCGGTTCAGCAAGTTTAGAGGGGGCATTCAGATGCAGCAAGATAAAACAAGCCAGATCAACGAAAAAAAAATCACGCTTTGTTCACTTATTCCGGGGATGGGGCAGTTTGTAAATGGCCAAACTTTTAAAGGTATCATTTTTTTCGCCATATTCGTCCTATTCATTGGTCAGATGTTCTTGGGCGGATTTCATGCATTGATAGGATTGGTTACTTTGGGAAGTATACCAATGGAAGATCATTCATTATTTATTTTGATTGAAGGCACTTTGCAATTCATCATTACGATCATTTTCTTGATTTTTTACGCTTTGAATCTTTTAGACGCCTATCGAGTAGCAAGGATGCGTAAAGAGGACAAAAAAATCAATCGGACGATGAAGGAAGTCATACATAATATAGGTGATGAAGGTTTTCCTTATCTATTGACACTTCCCGCGTATCTTCTCATGATTTTTACCATCATTTTCCCAGTCTTAGTCACATTATTTACTGCATTTACCAATTATGACTTTAATCATATTCCACCAGCCAGTTTGATTGATTGGGTAGGGGCTAAAAACTTTTTTAGCATCTTCTTCTTGAGTTCATATCGCAATACTTTTTTTGCAGTCTTTTCATGGACCGTAATCTGGACGTTATGTGCAACAACTTTGCAAATCACCCTTGGTATTCTCACAGCGGTTGTTGCTCACCAGAAATTTATTAAATTCAAACGTATTTTCGGTATCATTTTCTTATTACCATGGGCGGTCCCAGCTTTTATTACTATCATGAGTTTTTCGAATATATTCAACGATAGCGTAGGTGCCATCAATACTCAAGTGATTCCTTTCATAAACCAGCTTCCTTTTGTAGACATCAGTGCAATCTCTTGGAAAACGGACCCGAA
The DNA here is from genome assembly GCF_001814765.1 of Enterococcus sp. HMSC061C05. Lineage (NCBI taxonomy): Bacteria > Bacillati > Bacillota > Bacilli > Lactobacillales > Enterococcaceae > Enterococcus > Enterococcus sp. HMSC061C05. The sequence continues at coordinate 187,876 of NZ_KV817725.1, read as the reverse complement.
CTGGACGAAAGCGGCAATCATCTTAGTTCAAGGATGGTTAGGATTTCCCTATATCTATGTAATGGTTACAGGGATTTTACAGTCGATTTCTGAAGATTTGTATGAAGCAGCAAAAATCGATGGAGCAAATGCATGGCAACGTTTTTCAAATATCACACTTCCAGCTGTATTTCTGGTTGCAGCACCAACGTTTATTACCCAATATACTGGGAATTTCAATAATTTTTCTATGATCTACCTATTTAACAATGGAGGCCCCGGAAGCGTGGGTGGAGGAGCTGGTTCTACTGATATCCTGATTTCATGGATTTATAAACTTACGACTGGAACTTCTCCGCAGTATTCTATGGCTTCAGCCATCACGTTGATTATCTCCATCATCGTTATCTGCGTATCTTTGCTAGTGTTCAAAAAGACAAATGCGTTCAATATGGGGGATTAAACAATGAAAAAATTTCATTCGAGTGCACGATTCCAAAAACGGCTTTCTCACTTTTTTACTTACTTTTTTCTTTTGCTGTTATCAGTCATTATTATCTATCCGCTTTTGATCACAGCAAGTACTGCCTTCAAGTCAGGGAACATTGCGGCTTTCAGTTTGGATTTTTCAAGCGACTGGACTTTAGGGAATTTCACGCGGCTGTTCAGTGAAACACTTTACGGGACTTGGTATAAAAACACGTTAATCATCTCTGTCCTAACGATGATCGTACAAGTAACTGTAGTAACTTTAGCCGGCTATACGTATAGCCGTTATCGTTTTATCGGACGCAAATCAAGTTTGATGTTCTTTTTAGTGATTCAGATGGTACCGACTATGGCAGCATTGACTGCCTTTTATGTCATGGCTTTCTTATTAGAGGCGCTAGATAAGTATTGGTTCTTGACGATGATCTATATAGGCGGTGGGATTCCAATGAATACTTGGTTGATGAAAGGATACTTTGACACAGTACCAATAGATTTAGATGAATCTGCTAAACTTGATGGGGCAGGACATTTCAGGATTTTTTTCCAGATTGTATTACCTCTTGTCAAGCCAATGCTCGCCGTTCAAGCATTATGGGCATTCATGGGACCTTTTGGCGACTTCATGTTAGCGAAGTTCTTGCTTCGAACACCTGAAAATCAGACTGTTGCTGTCGGCCTGCAAACATTTATTTCTGATGTGACAAATCAAAGGGTCTCCTTGTTTGCTGCTGGAGCAATCTTGATTGCCCTACCGATTTGTCTATTATTCTTCTTTTTACAAAAGAACTTTGTTACCGGCCTGACATCTGGCGGAACAAAAGGATAGGAGCAAAGGATCATGCAAACATTTCCGTTAAATTATTTTTCCACTTTACGTACGCCAACTCAAGTGTTTGCGGGACGCAAACTATTATCCTGGCCAAAATTTTTCTTGATATTTGTATTTTTAGTTTCCTTGATGGTCATGCCTGTGACTCTTTTTTATGCCAATCAGATCCAAGCGATTCCATTAGAACAATTTCTATCTGTTCATTCGTTGATCGATGAACAAGGAACCAAAAAATTTTCTGAACTTGAATTATCTGAAACTGGGTTACAATCATCGCAACAAACGATAGCTGTGACCCCTGAAATTTTGGTAGGTGTGTCTTTATCTGAGAAACAACAAGCCGATCATGGAACTTTTATTGATTTTGAGAAGGAACAATGGGTGATCCAACAAAAGGATAAATCTGGTATACGCCGCTATACGATGAATTATAGTCCATCTTTCCAACCAGATTCTGTACGTACGCCCGAAGATTTCCAACGATTTTTAGAAAGAGAATTTTATGCCAGTAATCGTCCAACAATCATTTTATCTTATAGTTTAAGTCTTGGTCTTGTCCTATTTGTCATGACGAGTCTCATTTTATTCGGGGCTTCCTTTTTCTTGTGGATGACAAGAAAAAGCCAACTTTCATCCATTCATACATTCAAAGAGAGTGCAAATTTGATGCTGAATGTGATGGGGATAGGATCCATGGTAGCAGCAGTTGTAGGGTTTATCCACTTTGACTTTATCTTGATGCTAAGTGTCCAAACAATGATAACTGTCTTGCTGCTTCTATGGGTTTTTGCTAAGACAAAATTCAAAGATAAGCGTGTCGAATGACAAGTTTAAGCGATTTGTGCGACAATGAATGTGAAAAAAATGAAAAATAAAGTAGTTTTTGAAAAATTTCTGAAAAAATTAAACTTCTTAGTTGATTCTTTTCTTTTTTAGTATTAACGTAATAGGGTAGTTTTTTTAAGGAGGAAAATCATGTTAGAGAAAACTTTATACAATCAATTATTTTCACGTTCTTTCTCGCTCCCTGTCGAAGTAAATTATTGGGACGGTACAACGAAACAATACGGAGATACGGACACTCCTCCCCAAATCAAAATCAATATCCATGAAGAAATCCCAATGAAAGAGATTACCAGCAACGCTTCTTTGGCACTAGGAGAAGCCTATATGGATCATCGAATCGAGATCGAGGGAAGTATCCAAGCATTGATCAACGATGCTTATCAGCAAGCAAACAGTTTTTTACGAGGAAAAGATTATCTAAAATGGCTGCCAAAGAAAGAAAAACATACAAAACAAAAAAACAAAGAAGATATCCATGCGCATTATGACTTAGGTAACGACTTTTATAAACTTTGGCTAGACCCAACTTTGACTTATTCTTGTGCCTATTTCAACACACCTGAAGATACGTTGGAACAAGCACAAATCAATAAAGTCCATCATATTTTAGACAAACTCTTTATCAAAGAAGGCGAAACGTTGCTTGATATCGGTTGTGGCTGGGGAACATTGATGTTCACTGCTGCCAAAGAATATAACGTCAAAGCAACTGGGATCACTCTAAGTGAAGAACAATACGATTTGATCACCAAAAAAATCAAAGAAGAACATTTAGAAGATAAATGCCGTGTATTATTAATGGATTACCGTGAACTAAAAGGCGAAACGTTTGATCATATCACAAGCGTAGGTATGTTCGAACATGTAGGCTCTGAAAATCTTGAAGGTTATTTCAAAGTCGTAAAAGATTTATTGAAACCAAAAGGAACAGCTTTGATCCATGGAATCAGCCGACAACAAGGCGGTGCGACAAATGCTTGGATCAATAAATATATTTTTCCTGGCGGTTATGTTCCTGGTGTTACTGAGTTAGTTGATAATATTACAAAAAACGATTTGCAATTGATCGATTTAGAAAGTTTGCGTCGTGACTATCAATTGACATTAGAGCATTGGACAAAAAATTTCCATCAAGTCCAAGATCAAGTCACGAAAGAAATGGGTGATTCCTTCTATCGAATGTGGGATTTATATTTACAAGCTTGTGCAGCTTCATTTGAGTCAAGCAATATCGATGTAATTCAATATCTGCTTGTTCAACCTGGAAATAATGATATCCCAATGCATCGTGCATAATTGATATAAATGGGCAGTTTAAAAGCTATTTAATTATTTAATAAATGGAAGCTAAGTGTTATGATGCTCCCGAAGTGAGATGTTAGTCTAACTTCTAGGGTTGTCTCTAAAACTTAGTTTCTTTTTTATTTTCATAATAATAACGTTGTTCTTTAATTTTTAAACATGACAGAAATTTTTTTCTTCGTTATACTTGTATAGAATACTATTTTATAATAAAGGAGATAGAATCAATGAAGAAAACTGTTATTTATACTAGTTTATTTGCGGCTTTGTTTTTAGCTGCTTGTCAATCAAACACCAATCAAGGAACATCTGGGAATACATCTTCCAGCAGTGAACAACGCTCTTCTCAGGTATCGGAATCCTCAACAAACGCAAGTACATCTTCATCTAGTCAAACAAAGAATTCGAGCGAGGCAATGGGCCAGTCAGCTATCAAAGTGTCTGCAGCTCGTGCGATTGAATTGTTTAAAGATAAGTATCCAGATACTGCTATTACTAGTTTGGAACTAGATAGTGATTGGGGATCATACTTCTACAAGATAGAAGGTGTCGATGATCAAAAAGAATATGAAGCAAGAATCGATGCTCAGAATGAAAAAATGGAAACAGAGAATCCAGAAACACTAGATCAAGAGGATCAAAATGGTCAAAAGAAAAAAGAAGATGGTCTAGCTGTTGATAAATTGATCACGATTGAGGAAGCCGCAAAGATTGCTGTCGATAAAGTAGGAAGCGGTACAGCAACCGATTGGGATCTGGATAAAGATCTAGGTACTACTTATTGGGAAGTCAAAGTAAAAGATGGCAATCAAAGTATGTCAGTCAAGATCAATAGTGAAACAGGGGAAGTACTATCAACCGAACAGGATGATTAAGAAATTCGTTGAAAAACAAGAGTTGATTTTTCTTTTAGTCATGATACACTAGATAAAATAACTTGTTTGAAGGAGCGATTTACTTGAGTTTAGAAACGACCTTTGCCAATCATACCTTTGCCAACCCTTTTATGAATGCATCTGGTGTACACTGCATGACTACCCAGGAATTAGACGAGCTGGCTCATTCAGAAGCAGGAGCATTTATCACTAAGAGCTGTACAATCAATGAACGAAAAGGAAATCCCGAACCACGCTATTTTGATGTTCCTTTAGGCAGTATCAATTCGATGGGGCTTCCCAACTTAGGCTTTTCTTATTATCTAGAGTATGCTCTTGCGTATGAAAAAGCACAGAAAAACCCAAATCAACCATTATTTTTTTCGATCGCCGGGATGAGTGTCCAAGAAAACTTGGAAATGCTTGGGGAAATAGAAAAAAGTGGATTCAAGGGGATTACTGAACTAAATTTATCTTGTCCAAATGTGCCTGGTAAACCACAACTAGCTTACGATTTTGAGGCCACTTATGAAACACTGAAAGAAGTATTCAGCATCTTTTCTAAGCCGCTAGGAATCAAATTGCCTCCTTATTTTGATTTTGCTCATTTTGATCAGATGGCAGATATCTTGAATCAGTTCCCGTTGACATATGTCAATGCTATCAACAGTGTGGGCAATGGGTTGTATATCGATACAGACAAAGAAGCAGTGGTCATCAAACCAAAAGAAGGGTTCGGCGGCATTGGCGGAGAGTATATCAAGCCGACTGCTTTAGCAAATGTCCGCGCTTTTTATACGCGTTTGAAACCAGAAATCCAAATCATCGGTACAGGTGGGATTCGGACAGGACAAGATGCATTTGAACATCTGCTATGCGGTGCAAGCATGTTGCAGATTGGTACCGAGCTTCACAAAGAAGGCCCGGAAATCTTTTCTAGAATCACAAATGAATTAACTCAGATTATGTCAGAAAAAGGATATGCGTCTATTGACGAATTTAAGGGTAAATTACGCACTATTTCTTAGTAAAAAGACGAAGATCGATCATGATCTTCGTCTTTTTTTATAAAAAACACTTGTCTGTTCATTTCTGTGCAAGCGTACTCATTGTATGTTAGACGAACTTGTGGGAAAATAACAGGGGCAAAAAAGGAGGATAATATGAAAGATGCAATAGAATTAGCGAAAGGACTTAAAGAAAAAGAATTTAGTTTTCAAGAATTAGCTGCTGATGTACAGAAAAAAATAAAGAAACAAAATCATGAATTGAATGCGTTTGTTGCACTTGAACCATTCGAGAATAGTTCCACTGAACGATTGATTCCCCAGTCAGAAAAAGGACCATTGGCAGGTATTCCATTCCCTTTAAAAATGCTCGGTCAAGAAAAAAAGGGATGGCTAGCTACTTCAGGATCTCGTTTATTTGAAACACATCGAGCTTCTCATACATCCAATTATGTACAGCAAGCAGAAGCGATAGGGCTAGTTCCTTTTGGACAAACCAATGCGCCAGAGTTTGGTTTCAAAAATATTACAGACCCCGTCATCTATGGCCCAGCAAGAAACCCCTGGAACCTTGAATGTACACCGGGCGGATCAAGCGGAGGCGCTGCTGCTGCAGTTTCAGCGGGAATCGTTCCTTTAGCTGGCGCTAGTGATGGTGGTGGTTCTATTAGAATACCCGCTTCGTTTTGCGGATTGATTGGGCTGAAACCTTCGCGAGGGACGATGCCAGTTGGTCCATATGCTTGGCGAGGATGGCAAGGAGCTGCTATTGATTTCGGTTTAACGGTTTCTATGAGAGACACGGAGGCTTTATTTTATGGGATGAGAAGCATCCATTCCGGTGCGCCATATCAAGTATCGCCAGTTGAATGGCAAACACATCCAAGAAAAAAACGTTTGAAGATAGCTTTTTGTATCGATTCACCGATCCACTCACAGATTAGTGAAGAGGCAGTACTTGCTGTAAAAAAAGCTGTAGATTTCCTTGAAAAAGAAGGACATGATTTGACGGAGATTCCTTATCCACTAGATGGTCGTAAACTGATTACGTCTTATTATCAGATGAATGGCGCAGAGACAGCAGCAATGATCCACTCGATTGAAGCAGGCATCCAACGAACTGTCAGAAAAGAAGAACTTGAGCCGATCTCTTGGACTTTGTTCCAATATGGTCAGAAACTTTCTGCCGCTACTTACATCGATTCTCTGCATGTATGGGATGAAGCAGCAATTGCCATGGAAAACTTGCATCAAGAATATGATTTATTCCTTTCACCAACGACTGCATTTACCGCCCCTAAAATCAGCGAAGATTTGCAAAGTGATACGATAAGAGCACAGATGGAACACATCCATGATTGTTCTGAAGTACAAGCTTTAGAAGTTGTTTCTTCTATGTTTGAGGACAGCTTGAAGATCACACCTTATACACAATTGGCTAATCTGACTGGACAACCAGCAATCAGCTTGCCTACTCATTTGACAAAAGAAAACATGCCTCTCGGAATTCAATTTATGTCCGCCAGAGGAAGAGAAGATTTGCTGCTTCAAATCGGCTATCTATTTGAAGCAAGTCACCAGTTCCATTTACCAAATCCATGGAAATAGCAGAAACAAGGAGAAGAAAAAATGAAGAAAAAAAGATTGTTTGCTCTAATAACTAGCGCCTTTTTTATTTTAAGCGCTTGCGGTACAGCTGCCGCTAACCAAGAAGATCACAGCTGGAGTAATGTGGAAAAAAAGAAAGAATTGGTAGTAGCAACTTCTGGCACACTATTTCCCGCTTCTTATTATAATGATCAAAATGAATTAGTTGGTTATGACGTAGACTTGGCGAAAGAGGTAGCCAAACGTTTAAATGTCAAAGTCTCCTTTAAAGAATACAATGTGGATGGACAAATCACTTCTGTTTCAAAAGGAGAATCAGATTTTGCTGCGAACGATTTTGGTATCACAAAAGAAAGAGAAAAAAAATTCTCCCTTTCAGAGCCTTTCAAATATTCATTTGACAGTATGATCGTACGAAAAAAAGATGATTCAGGAATCCACTCACTTGATGATCTTAAAGGAAAAAAAGCAGCTGGCGAACCCAATACTAGCTATATGCGTTTAGCGGAAAAACACGGAGCTAAATTAGTCACTTACGATAACGCCACGAATGATCAATATTTAAGCGATGTAGCAAACGGTCGAACAGACGTTATTTTAAATGATTATTATTTACAGAAAATGGCCGTATCTGCTTTACCAGATATCCCCGTAAAAATCTTAGAGAACGTTTATTTCAATGAAAACGAAAGTGGTTTTTTATTGAAAGAAGGAAATGATGCTCTGAAAAAGAAAATCGATGGCGTATTAAAAGAGATGAAAGAAGACGGGACGACAAAGAAAATATCTGAAAAATATTTTCAAACTGATGTTTCAGTCAAACCGAAAGAAACGATGACTGAGTCGGTGAGTGATTGATGTACTTTCCTCTCATTGATTTTTCCCTCATGTGGACTTCACTTCCTTTCGTACTGCAAGGCTTGGTATACACATTAGGGATCGGCTTCGTGTCTTTTGTTTTAGGAAACTTGGTAGGGTTGCTTTTGACAGTTCTAGGTCTTTTGGATTGGCTACCTCTGAATGTATTTATTCGTTTTTATTTATCGTTCTTTAGAGGTATTCCCGCACTAGTCTTGCTGTTCTTGCTATATTTCGGGTTACCTTATCAATTAAGTGCCTTAACGGCTTCAGTCATCTGCTTTACGATTACCAGCAGTGCATTTATTGGTGAAATCTATCGAGGATCACTAGCAGGCGTTTCTTCAGGTCAGTGGGACGCTGGTTTAGCTTCTGGTTTTTCTTTCTTTGGGGTTTTGAAATATATCGTTTTGCCGCAAGCCTTTCGAATCTCGGTACCGGCACTCAGTAACGTAGCTATGGATTTAGTGAAAGGTACCTCGTTAGCGGCAACGATCACAGTGCCAGAAATATTTCAAAAAGCAAAGATCATAGGTGGTCGGACTTTCGATTATTTTTCTCTCTATATTTTAGTTGCATTGATTTATTGGGTCATTTGTATCGGGATCGAAAAAGTGCAACAGTATTTAGAAAAACGTTCCGTCCATCAGTCAATCTGAAAAATAGAAATGGTGCTAGCGCGGCAAGCATCATTTCTATTTTTGTTTCTTGTGTATTCTGTCTAGTATTTTAAAATCATTTCATGTAAAATGTAAGACGAAAATATGTTCGGAGGTAAAAACATGAAAACCCCGCTAACCATCGAAATAGAATCCTCATTATACCAATATTGCATCGAGCAGGGCGGCTTAGTCGTAGAAGAAGTCACGATGCCTGATGACCAAGGAATTGTAGATACGCTTAGCTGCTTGACAAAATTTGATGGAAGCCGAGAATGGCGATGCTATGAGCTGAAAGTGACAAAAGCAGATTTTCGTTCTACAGCCAAACTGTCATTTGTCGGGCATTATAATTATTTTGTTTTGCCAAGTAAACTATATGAAGAAGTGAAAACAGAGATCCCTACAGGAATAGGTGTACTAGTATATCGCCCGTACACGATCGAAGAGGAAATGCCTGCATCTGGTACATTTATGATTGCGAAAAAAGCAGCAAAGAAGGAGCTTGCTGTACCGGAAGAAGCTTTGACAAACCGTTTTATGGCTTCTTTATTCAGAGAAGTAAGAAAAGCAAAGCAAATGGAGCGAGGCGTAAAATATTTTCCAACAGATCAATTGTACAAAGAATTGAAAAGACGTTCAGAAAACCAAGATCCATTTTCTAACGAACGATATTATGAACGGTTTTTAGAGGAAATAGCTAGTCAGGCAATCAATGAGTTGCAAGAAGAAGTTGCTGCGCTTCAACATGATTATGAATACTTAAGGCAACAACAGCAGATCCGGCGGTTGCCCACAGAGCCATTGGAGTGAAAAATATGTACTATCCTTATTTAAGAGGAAAACAATTTGACCTATTAGCATTAAAAGAAGCATTGTCGCGAGGACTGCTCTCCAATAAAATCCATCCGGTGATCGAACCAGTACGTGATTCCGCTACGCTTAAAAACGTGATCGAATTATTTCAAAAAAAGCACCATCCAATCGCTGTGATCCAAAATCCCCAAGTAGGACAATTCAAATTATTCGATCAGCATGTGCACAGTTGGACAGTCAAGGAACATAGCTCTGTCGTCTCTGCACAGATTTTAACGCCAGAAAATCTTAACGACGTACTGGATTCACCTCCAACGTTTCTGATTTTCGATGGACAACACTACCCAAAAGACGCAGAGGTATGGAAACAGCTGGCAGGAGTCGATTCGAAATTCTTGATACCAGATGCTAGCCGCTTTCGCATCTGGCTGCCCGAAAACAAAATTGTGATCCGTGACTCTTTTCAAACGAGAAAGCATGTTGAAAGTTATGCAGATAAAACGGACGACTTTTTTAGCGATGACTATCTTTTTTTCCACGAAGACGGATATAGTGGATTTTCTGATTTCACGATCGAAGGCAGCCGTTATTTCGATAAAGGGTTTCCTAGCCGAGCGCTTGCTATCCATCTAACGTATATCGATGCTTACGGTAATATCCGCGTAAAGCATTTTGTCTCTGACAGTAATGATTCCGCTAAAGATCAAGCATTGAAGTTTCTTGAAGCAGGAGATAAAATGAAAAAATGGATCATGCGTCACCATCATCAGCTCTTAATCACTTCAGGAATGATTGAATTACTGGCTCTCTACCAGCAACAAAAATTTCCAGGACTCGGAGTATTGAAAAAATGGTCGCTAATGCATCATTTGGAACTTATCAGTCAACTACTGGATCATCCAAAAGATTGGCTTAGAAGTTATTCAAAAGTTCCTGAACTGTATGAAGTGATCCAAAATTAGAGAATATAAATGAAAAAGAAACAGAAAAGAGGTAACTGGATGTGTATATTCGGCTAACAAGAAAAGAAGAAGTAGAAGAAGTGGTAAAAATTATTGATGCTGCAGCGGAATTTATTGCTTCGCAAGGCTCTCCCCAATGGCAGAACGGGCAGAAACCAACAAAAGAAACGATTTTGAACGATATTGAAAGAAAAGAAAGCTATGTATTAATAGTCGAAGATCAAATTGTTGGAACAGCTGCATTAGTCTCAGGCGTGGATCCCGTTTACACAAAAATAGATGGTAGTTGGAAAGAATCAACTGGTCCTTATTTATCGATTCATCGTGTTGCTTTAGCAGAAAGTACTCGAGGAAAAAAACTAGCAAAACCGTTCTTAGAACATTTGTTGACGATTGCAGCCAGCAAAGATATTCAAGATGTCCGTATCGATACTTATCCAGCTAATGAACCGATGGAAAAGACCATCTATTCTGCTGGATTCACTTATCAAGGGATGATTGAATTCCCTTTTGAACATGGTGAAAGAAAAGCGTATCAAAAAATAATCAAGTGAGTATAAAAGCATCTTCACAAGGATGAAGACTTAATAATACGAAAAACAACTAGCTGATCGCTAAGAGGGTGGGACAGTAGTGGTGAGCTTCAAGAAATAATTTTCGAAGAAGCTACTTCTGAAACACCGTTCAACGAGAGGTCGTGACACCATTTTTGTCGCGGCCTCTCAGCTTATCTTATGGATATTTTGTTAATCTGTTTCTATCAATAATCCTTTTTTTATTTTATCTGCTGCTTCTTGGAACGCTCCATCGTTTGACACGACTAAAAGTGTGGGAATAGCTGCCAACCGTTTCAGTTGAGCTAAGTCTTCCGCATAAACTGCCATTCTGGCCGAAATCTGTTCGGGTGAATCTCCACGCTTTTTCAGGTGCGATTGTAATGTTTCTTTAGAAATCGTAATAAAGATCGGACGGACTACCGTGCCAAAATACTCGTATAAATGCCAAAAACCATTTGCCGTCAAAACGGCATAACAATTTCCTTCCTTCAGTTTTTTGGTAATCTCTGCTTTGCTGGAACCATATTTATGTTGAGCATATTGATCCCACTCTGCAAATTCGTCTCGCTTGATCATCTGATTGAATGTATCGTCAGATACAAAATAATAATCCTCTTGATCTTTTTCTCCAGGTCTTGGTGATCGATTCGTGTAAGTAATGATCTTTTGTTCCGGCTGAAAAACAGCTTCTGCGAGTGAAGTTTTCCCAGAACCAGAAGGACCGATAAACACATAGCAATAATTCATCATCATTTCTCCTTTGATATTTGAGCAACTGAAAAAGCTTTGGAAATATTTCCAAAGCTTTTGAAAGCAACATTGCTTTTTTGTTTATTATACCAGTAATCCAGTCACAATAGCACTTAAAAAGCTGACTAAAGTCGCTGTTAACAAGATCTTCAACCCATGTTTTGCAACAAGATTTCCTTTTTCTTCGTTTAACCCCTTCATCGCACCGGAAATGATCCCGATAGAAGAGAAGTTGGCAAATGAAACAAGGAAAACAGATATGATCGCTGTTGTGCGTTCAGTAAACTGGAAATGACCGTTAGCTAATTCTGTCATAGCAACAAATTCATTTGTAACCAATTTAGTCGCCATGATACTACCAGCATCCACTGCTTCTTTCCATGGGATTCCACTGATGAAGGCAAGAGGGGCAAAGATATAACCTAAGATTTCTTGGAAAGTAATACCGAATATCCCGTGAAAGATAGCATTGATCATGGCAATCAAGGCAACGAATCCGATAAGCATAGCAGCAACCGTGATTGCCACATGGAAACCATCAAGAATGTATTCTCCCAACATTTGGAAAAAGGTCTGTTCTTTGTTTTCTTCAATAATTAGTTCGTCTTCTTTTTCTTCTAATACATAGGGATTCACAATCGAAGCCAGAATATATCCGCCAAATAAATTCAAAACAAGGGCAGTGATCACATATTTAGAATCGATTAGTGCCATATAAGATCCGACGATTGACATAGAAACTGTAGACATAGCCGAGACACTCATGGTGAATAAACGTTTCTCAGATAAGAAAGGTAATTCCTTCTTTATGGAAATAAATACTTCCGATTGCCCTAAAATAGCAGAAGCTACTCCATTGTAGGATTCTAATTTGCCCATTCCGTTGATTTTGCTTAACCCAAGACCAACGGCTTTCATAAACAATGGAAGAATTTTGATGTAACGTAAAATCCCGATAATAGCAGAAATAAATACGATTGGCATCAATACGGAAAGAAAGAAAGGTGCACTTCCTTTATTTGCTACACCGGCAAAAACAAAGTCAACACCCTGCCCAGCAAAAGCAAGAAGATGATCAAACATTTTTGCCAATACAGAAACAACCGCTGTACCAAAAGTTGTACGTAATAATACGAAACCAAGAACAAGCTGTAAAACGAACATCACAATTAGTGGTTTCAATTTGATTGCTTTTTTGTTGCTACTAATCAAATAAGCAAGACCTAATGTGACAAATAAACCAATAATACCTAATAAATAACTCAAATAATCACTCCTATTCCAAATTCCGTTTTATTTTACCTGTTTTGTAAATAAAATACTAATCTTTAGTGAAATTTTCATTACTTTTTTAGAGTAAAACGCATTCATTTTCCATTAGAATACAAAGCAACCAAAATAAATTGAAAAAACAGATAAAAGACGCTAAAAAAACTGATATTCCATTGTTTTTTTTACTTTCCAAAAGACTATTAAAGGACTAATTAAGAGGTTTTTGATAATTAATGGGTATGAAATATATTTTCTGATGTATGAAGGAAGTCGTTATGAAAAAAATTTTTTTATTATCGGCAGTATTCTTGTAGGAATTAAATGTTTTTCTATTCTAAAAAAAATAAAATGACAGATATTTAGTGTTTCCGTTAAAAAAATGATGGGTTTCAGATAGGAGACAAGATTACTGTTTACTATGGAGGAGGAATTTTAGAGGTATCTCCTGCAGAATTTCAACAGGTCCTAAGAATAGAGGAGGAAAGTCGGAAATGAATAAACAAATAAAGACATTATTGATAGCGTCAATGTTATTTATGCTATTAAAAAAAGAAAACGAAACTATTGTTTAAGCTAATGCTAATAGTTTCGTTTTCAAACTTTATAAGTAAACTTTTTCTATTGGTAGTATAGATTTTCTGAAGGGTAGACAGGTGCGCAAGTAATATCGATTCCTAGTTTTTTCAATGTTTGTTCATCATTTTTATTGACCATCACAGTGGAGTGGGCTTGCGCTCCCTCAAGTTCAGCTAGTTTATCATAAGCAACTTGAGCGATTGGATTCGTTACTGCACTGATTGATAAAGCGATCAAGACCTCATTGATGCTTAGTGCATCCAAAGAGGAATGAAGTGTCTTTGACTTCAATCCTTGTATTGTTTCAAGAACTAATGGTGATAATAAAGGAATGTCATCTGCAATATGCGCTAAATGTTTTACTGCATTTAAGATGACTGCCGCTGACGCATCCATCAATGAGCTTGTACGTCCGGTAATAATGACTTCGTCTGGTAATTCGATGGCAATCACAGCAGAAGGATCTTTTGTAGGACTTTGTGCTTGAATTTTATCTGCATAATCATGGGCAGGAACGACAACGTTTCGGTCTTCAGGGCGTAATCCGACTTCTTCCATAATCAGTTTGATTCGATTAACTGCTTCTTCGTCAATCAATCCTTTTTTGAAGTCACACTCTGTTTGGAAATAGCGGCGGATGATTTCTTGTTTAGAAGCTTCTTGGACAACCGCATCATCCACGATACCAAATCCTACACGATTCACACCCATGTCAGTAGGAGATTGATAAACAGATTCTTTACCAGTAATTTTTTCAATAATACGTTTGATTACAGGGAAGGTTTCAACATCTCGATTATAATTTACAGCTACTTTATTGTAGGCGTCAAAGTGGAAGGAATCGATCATATTGACATCCTTCAAATCGACTGTGGCTGCTTCATAGGCAATGTTCAATGGATGTTTCAACGGAACGTTCCATACTGGAAAAGTTTCGAACTTGGAGTAACCAGCCGCATGTCCTTTTTGGCTTTCATGATACAGTTGGTTCAAACAAGTAGCGAGTTTTCCGCTTCCTGGTCCAGGAGCTGTCACTACAACGATTGGTTTAGTTGTTTCAATGTATTCGTTTTTCCCAAACCCATCTTCTGAAACGATTTTTTCTACGTTGACTGGATAGTCTTCGATTTCTGAATGTTTATAGACTTTGATATTTCGTCTTTCTAGTTTATTGATAAAGACTTTCGTGGCAGGCTGGCCGCTATAGCGAGTGATAACGACACTGTTGATCAATAATCCATAACCACGTAATTCATCAATCAGCCGCAAGATATCCATATCATAAGTAATCCCATAATCACCGCGGATCTTATTACGTTCAATGTCTCCGGCATAGACGCAAATCAGTATTTCAGCCTGATCTTTTAATTTTTGTAGCAGTTTGATTTTCGCATCTTCTTCAAATCCTGGAAGTACACGTTTTGCATGTTTGTCATCCACTAGCTTTCCACCAAATTCCAAATATAATTTATCATAGTGGTTCACTCGTTCCAAAATATACGCGGACTGCTCTTCAATATATTTCTCTGAATCAAAACCAATTTTTTTCACTGGGTTCCCTCCTTAAGTACTAAAGCATTTTTTCATTTTTTTTTGGATTCGTCAACTGGAAGAGCAAAATTCCTCAAAAAAACAAAGAAAATGGTTTAAACCAACTTGTCTATATAGTTATTCATTGGTATGATAGTTTTTGATAAGGAAGGTGCTACATGAAAAAAAGACAGAAAAAGAAAAACGCATATAAACACTATATCCGTTCGATTTTTACCGGTTATGAAAAAATGCTTGAAGATCCCGAATTAGAACAATTGACGTTTACTTATTTAAACGAAGAAACGCAACTAACTCGTGATGACCATCAGCGCATTCATTTCACAACAAGAGATCTGCCTAGTAAATAAAAGAATATGATAAAAGTCATTGTATTCGATTCTGTCCTATCAGATGAATCAGATATCAAAGACTAGTTGATCGAAAAAAAGGCTGTGCCAAATTTTGGTGCAGCCTGTTTTATGGAGCATTGCCCGCTCTTTTTTATAACAATTTTTTACAGAAAATGGTACTATTGAAGTATTAATAAGTGAAAATCAGATGAGTAAGAGGAGGCAAGTAGTATGAAAGAGCCAGATACAAACACAAATTATGAGCAAGGCGAACTAGAGGAGACGAGCACGAATCAGGATACAGCAAAAGAATCGTCTTCTTTTTATGATATCAAAGAAAAAGCAAGCATGAATCTTTCCCAATTATTAGAAGATTTACAGGCTTTTGAAAAAGCTGTCCGCGAAGAAGATATTCCTGAGATCTACCGTTTGTACAACGGCCGATTGAACGAAGAATTAAAACGAAGCTCAAATGAAAATCACGAGATTGACCAATTGCTGATGCGTAAGATCCATGATCGTTTTTTGCAAGAATTTCCTTTTATGGAACAAGTAGAAAGCATCTCACCAACGATGAGCTATTACAAAATCGGCACTTATTACCATGATCGCCCTACAATTGGTATCGATGCAAGTTTGCCAGAAATTTTTGTTTTGCCTAGGATCGATGAAGAGTGGGAGAAATATTCCCAACCGGAGACAACGGACTATGACAAAAAAATCAATGAGCTAGACGCGAAGGTGATCACAGCCCAGACAGAGATCGAACGTCTAGACGAACAGATAAAAGAAATCAATCGGCAGATGACTGATTTGGACGATAATAAAGGATTCTTGAATCGTAAGAAAATCGAGGAAGAAATTCAAGAATTAGAGAAGAAGAAGCAAGTGCTATCTAATGAAAAATTAGGCTGGCTTCCTTATATCGAGACACCTGAAACAATCCAGCAGCAAAAAGAAGCATTGAAACAAGAAGCAAGAGCGGACCAACTTCGCGCAGCCATCGTAGAAAAAGAGCAACGGCAAATCAGTCGCTATTTCGGTAGCAAAGAGGGGTTTGGTCAAGCAATCCATGAATTCTTGATGAATTATCTTGGTAATGAAAATCCTAATAATCAATCTAATGAAGGAGGTTCCGAGTATGAATGAACACGATGAAGCAGAATGGACAAAAAATGAAGCACAGACAGAAGATCATGAAGAAACGAACACTTCATTAGAGGAACAAACAAGTAAGCCACTGGATGACACAGAAGAAGTCCCTATGCCAGAAGAAACAAAAATCCATGAAAAAGAAAAAGTAACTCCGACGAATACGGATACTTCAGAAAACACGCATGCTTATGAAGTATCTGAAAATCCCGGGTATTTAGAAGGAAAAGAGCAAGATCATCAAGATATCGTCAGTTTGATTGAAACAGCGGAAGCAGAATTAGCGGATTTACGTATGAGAAAATATTTGATTGAATCAGATTTTCCCGAATTATTAGAATCATATGACCGCTTTATATTGAATGAAGAACCGATCTCAACGATTGGAAAGACAAGTCTGATCGAATACTTCACATATGAATTACTGAAACCGTTGAATGATATTGGTCTGGAACGATCAAATTCAGCTTATGACACATGGAAAACAAGACATTTCTCTATCAATTATACGTTGAATGGACAAAACGAATTAGTCTTTTCCTTTGTATTACCGACCATCGATCAACGATACCAAGTGGAATCGATGAGTCTTCTAAATGTATCACCAGAGACGATGGAAATCGATGTCCAAGATGATCGAGTGCTTTCTTTGATCCGATACTGGTCAGTTGATCGAGTATTCTCAGCAGGACAGATCACGATTTTCAATCACAAATTGAATCAATTATTAGCCCACGCTAGAACACTTGGTTTTACAGTTAATCAGACACTACTAGACAATACGAAGCCACTTCGTTTGAACCTTCAGAGCGAATTTGAATTGACGAATGAAGTATTGGATGATATTTTTATCGTGGCGATGAAAAATCCATCCTATGATATGGAAAAGATCAACGAAACTACTTATCAAGTACGATTAGATAAAGGACAGTCTTTAACGATAGCAACAAACGAAAAAGATCAAACGGTCTTGTCGATCTCATCTGGAGATTACCCACGATCCGTCATTGATTTCTTTATCAATTACGAATTCTTGGTTCCGTTAATGGTGAGAAAGTCCTGATTGGATAAGTTGGATTACCAGAGGTCATTCAGATAATTCTGTTCCAAAGGACTTGCGGCAGTTATCCAGAATAATTGTCACAAGTCTTTTCTGTATGTACTGAATGAACGTGAATCATCTGCTGGTGAAGGAGGAGTTACATCAAGAATGTCCACAAATAAAATCGCCCAGCTTAGCTTATTGTCTGCTGCTTGTGTAGCAGGTAGGATCGCTTTTCAATTTATTCCGAATTTCCAGCCAATGACTGCTATTTTTTTGTTTATAGTTCTTTACTTAAGCTTGAAAGATGCGCTAATTGTCATGAGTCTTTCTATCGCAATCAGCAGTTTTTATTTTGGTGTGGGTCCATGGGTCTTCGGTCAGTGGCTCAGCTATACCGTCGTTCTGGCGTTGTTTTCAATTTTCTGCTCGAGAAGAACAATCCGAAGGTATCTCTGGTTAAAAGGAACCTGCTTTTTTCTAGCAGGTATAGTTTATGGAATAGGGATGACTGTTTTCGATACGCTGCTCTATCATTTACCTCAACCTTGGGTCTATTACCTTCAAGGGGTGTCGTTTGATCTGATGCACAGTATAGGTAATGTTGTGTTCTTCCTTGTTTTTCTGCCAGTCGTCAAACGTTTTTACAATCATTCAGGAGGAAAAAATGAAAAAAATAATTTATAGTCTGCTTGCAATGAGTGTCAGTGTACTCATGTTGACAAGTTGTAGTACAACCAACACACCATCGGCTTCCAACCAAAAGGAGGAAGTAAAAACATCGCAAAAAGCAACGATCACGTTACAAGAAAATGGTCAAAACTTTTTGAAAAAAGAAGTGACTTTCAAAAAAGGAGAAACTTTGCTGACTATTTTGAAACAAAATTTTGAAGTCGAGGAAAATGATGGCTTCATCACTTCGCTTGAAGGGCATTCTCAGGATGAAAAGAATCAAACCTATTGGATGTTTACTGTGGATGGGAAAAGTGCTACTACTGGGGCAAAAGAGATCGAATTGAACAATGGACAATCGGTCATTTTCAATTTATCTAAACTATAAGTTTCATAAAAACTGTTAAAGGGCGGATATTGCCGCACTTTAGCCAGTTCACTTGATGAAAGAAGGAAAAGAATATGGAAAATTTTAAAAAAAGCGGAATGTTTTCCGTAATTGCTGCTCTAGGGGCTAATATTCTAGTCGCTATCAGCAAATTTGTCGGCTATGCAATCAGTGGCAGTGCCGCCATGCTGAATGAAAGCATCCATAGTATCGTTGATTGTAGTAATCAGATTTTGCTGCTATTTGGCGATAAACAAGCTAATAAAGGTCAGAGCGACTTGCATCAATTTGGTGAAGGTCGAGCAAAATACTTTTTTAGTACGATCGTCGCAATGATGCTTTTCTTCGGTGGGGGAGCACTAGGGGTGATGGAAGCTTTTGAAAAATTGACGCATCCATCCCATGAAGTTGGTAATCCAATCATTGTCATTGCCATTTTGTTATTTGGTTTGGTAATCGAAGGAAGTTCTTTGCGTGTCGCAATGAAGGAAATCAAAGAATTGAATACTGAAAATCTTTCCACGATGCGCTTTTTGCGCGAAAGTCGACATAGTGAAATACTGATTATATTTACGGAAGACTTGTGTGCTGTAATCGGTTTGGTCTTGGCTTTAGCGGGAACAATCTTGACTTATGCAACCGGGATTGCTGCATTTGATGCTATCAGCGGATTACTGATCGGTTTCTTACTGATGGGAGCTGCGATTTTCCTAGCAAAAGAATTTTATAGTCTGATCATTGGTGAAAGTGTGACAGCAAGCGATTTATCAAAAATCAAGTTAGCCTTTGAACGACCTGAGATCAGTCGGCTAATTGATATCAAAACCGTTCATTTAAGTCCAACGGAAATTTTAGTCGCTGCAAAAGCAGATATTGTTGGAAACAAAGAAAATGAAACGTATTCGATCATCAATGATATTGAAAAAAATATGCGTCAGTCTCTTCCTGACAAGAAGATGTATATATACATTGAAACAGATAAATATGACCCAAATTATTCTCACAAATAAAACGTATGTTCATGAATTGAAGCAAAAATGAGAAAAATATAATCTTGTTTTTAAATAAAACGGCTACAATTTAGCGAATTTATGTTACAATGAGTCCGCTGTTTATTTGTTGTAATTAAAGGAGATATTTTAATGAACAAAAAGAAAAGTGCGCCATGGCTTCAAGCTTTGCATGCAGTGATGCCGCTTTGTATAAGCTATATACCAGTGGGATTAGCTTGCGGAGTATTGTTGCAAAAAGTTGGATTTGATCCTCTCTTATCAGGGCTGTTATCGATTCTGGTCTTTTCCGGCGGCGCGCAGTTTTTAGTTGCATCTATGCTTACGACGCAAGCATCATTTGCAACGACATTATTGATGGTTTTCTTTTTAGAATTACGCTATACATTATTAGGAGCAAGTCTTGCCGGTTTTATGAAAAAAGAAAAGCGGACGTTTTTAGCTGTCTTTTCTCAATCCCTGAATGATGAAAACTATGCGGTGAACTACTTAAAGTTCTCAACTGACCCCTCTTGGAACAAAAGAAAGGCTTTATATGTCAATTGGTTCTCAATGGCTGCATGGGCCGGTAGCAACATGATCGGTAATTTTTTTGGCTCGGTGATTCGAGTAGATGCTGACCTTGTCCATTTTGCTTTGACTGCTATGTTCATATTTATGTTTGTCATGCAAATGAAAAACGCACTACTGATCTTTACAGGTTTGTTTTCAGGTGTATTAGGGGTGATCTTCATGGTATTATTCCAAAACACATTCGGCTTGATTGCAGCTACTGTTATTGCTTCATTTGCCGGATTTATGTTGGAGAAGGCATTTAAAAAAGAAAAAGCCAAGAAACTAAGGGATCGCGGCAAAGATGTCAATGAACCGCTCTTCAACTTCCCGGAACAGGAGGCCAACCATCATGACTAAACTATATTTGCTGTTTTTAGTTGCTTGTCTGTTCATCGTTGCGTATATTCCGCGCTTGTTCCCGATGCTTTATTTTACTCATCGAAAAGTGCCATCTTGGTTTAGTGACTGGATGAAGTATGTACCAGTAGCATTGTTTGCGGCGTTAGCTTTCAAAGATGTCTTCATTACTCATGAACATCTGGATATTGCTTGGAATATCAAAATAGCTGCAATGATTCTAGTAGCAGGTGTGGCTTACAAAACACGTTCGATGGCATTGTCAGTTTTGACAGGACTTGCGTCTGTCTTTTTACTGTCCATGCTTTAAACTGTTTTATTCCCTAAAAAAACAGAGATTGCGACATAAGTTGTTCAAACTGATCTATCCAAACTGCATTTGCATCAGCCAATTGTGGATGCAAGTTCATTTATTCGGAGAAAAAGATTAGTGTTGACTTATGATGCAAGCTCTTTTTTGTTTTAAGAATTAAAGAGGGATTTGTCCTTCTATGTTTTTTTGCTATAATAGGGAAGATGTTTATTTTATGAAAGAATAGTTGAGGGAAATTAGATGAATAAAAAATTGATGCAAGGAACATTTTGGCTAACCTTTGCTAATCTTCTATGTAAAGTTTTAGGGGTAGTCTATTTGATTCCCTGGCTAAGTATGATGGGGAACAATCAAGATGGTATGCTTGCTACGACATTATACAATGTTGGCTATCTTCCATATGGATTGTTCCTGATGCTTGGTACAGTCGGATTTCCAAATGCGATTGCAAAAAAAGTAGCTGTAGCAACAAAAGAAGGAGATAACGCTGCTTGTCGGCTGATTTTTCGAAGTACGATCAATATCATGTTCGTCATCGGTATCGCCTCTGCTGCGTTGATGTATTTATTTGCTCCTTTATTAGCCGGAATCAGTCCAATCGCTAACGTTAACAACGGGATACTAGCTATCCGAAGTTTATGCCCATCTTTGGTTGCTATCCCGATTTTGAGTGCAATGAGAGGATACTTCCAAGGGAAAAACGATTTACGACCTTATGGAACTTCTTTGATTATTGAACAAGCTGTACGAGTGATCGTTATCTTGGCTGGTACTTATTACTTGCGCGTATTGACTGACGGAACCATATTAGAAGCTGTATTGATCAGTACAGTTGCTTCTTTCTTTGGTGGATTAGCTGCGATTATCCATATGTATATCGTCGGACGCAGAAAAGACTTCTTTGAACTTAAAGACTTTTTGATTTCCAGCCGTTACTTCGAAAGAGAAAACCGATCTGCCTCTGTCTCTATCATTCGGGAAACACTACCGTTCATTTTTGTCGGCTCCGTCATTACTATCGTTCAAATGATCGACCAAGTAACGATGAAACCACTGCTTCACTTTTTCCGTCCAGAGATTGCAGATCAGCAACTGGAATTCTTATTCAGTCGTGCTTCTGTTAATCCAAACAAACTGACATTGATCCTGATTTCCATGGTAGGAACAGTTGCTATAAGTAGTTTGCCAATACTAAGCACAATGAAGAAAAAAGATCGTTTACAAATCGAAAAGACAGTAGGAGACAGTTTTTCGATTGCGTTATTGATCCTTCTTCCTTCATTGACCGGGATGTCTTTATTAGCTGGTCCATTATACACATTGTTTTTTGGTTATGATCCTGAAAGTGTTGGTTATTTCCAAATGGCTTTGTTAGCTTCTTTGTTTTTCTCTTTATTCACGATTCTGTCTACGATGCTTCAATCTCTGAACCACCATCGTTTTGCGATTCGACTAACTGTAGAAGCAATTATCCTGAAAGTCATCTTCCAAGTAATCGGACTAGGTCTAGTTGGCGGATACGGGATGAGCTTATCAAATGGCTTGGCATTCGGCATCGTCTTTGTTCGTGGTTATCACTTTATGTGCAAAGAATACCGAATAGCACCTTTAGCAAAAATCAGCAGTTTTTTCTTAAAAACTTTCCGATCTACCTTGATTATGCTTGCGGTATGTTTTATCATTTTCTTTTTGCTGAATCAGCGATTGTCAATGGAATCAAAAAGTTATGCAATGGTTTATTGTGTGGCTTTAGGAAGTATTGGGGGTTTAGTATTTTTATTTTCTCAATTCGGAAAAAATGGGTTCCGAATGTTGAAAAATGTTAAACATCGTAGCGGAAGCAAAGAATAGGCTAACTAGTCGTCTTTTTGCTGTCGCTAGAAAAACGGCAACTCGTATGATTACGCTTGTCGTTTTTCTATTTTCCAATTTTAGTTTCATATCTAATCTTACTTATGATATAGTTATGAGGTCTGGAAAAATTCTTTGAAACGAGGAAATTAAACACATGAAACTTGCAGTAGTTACAGATAGTTCGGCGTATCTGCCGGAACGTATCAAGAACCATCCCGACTTATTCGTGATTCCAATCCCTTTGATTATGGATGGGAAAATTTATAACGAAGGAATCGATATCGAAGCGGATGAATATTATGGACTTTTAAAAAACAGTAAAGATTTTCCTACTACTTCACAACCTGTCGTAGGGGAAGTTTTGGCTTTATATGAGGAATTGAAAGAGAAAGGGTATGACACGATTTTAAGTATCCATCTTTCTTCAGGTATTTCTGGTTTCGTCAACACCTTATTTGCGATGAAAGACGATATCAGTGGAGTAACGGTCATTCCTTATGACTCTAAGATCACTAGTATGCCGATGGGACATATGGTAGAAGCTGCCTTAGACTTAAATGATGAAGGTCAGCCCCTTGATGAGATACTTGCGCATGTCGATCGAATTCGAGATAATACTTACGCTTATCTAATTGTAGATGATTTGAACAATTTAGTACGGGGAGGGCGATTGACCAATGGCGCTGCACTGATTGGTAGCCTATTGAAAATCAAACCGATCCTGACATTTTCTGAAGGAAAAATTGTTTTATTCGAAAAAATCCGTTCAAGTAAAAAAGCATTTGCTCGGGCTGAAGAAATCATTGGCAAAAGAAATAACGAAATACAACCGCCAGTCAAACTTTACGTGATACATGCAAACAATTTAGAAGTAGCGATTGCGGAAAAAGAGAAATTGCAGAAAAAATATCCAAATGCAGAAATCGAAGTTGGTCATTTTGGACCAGTCATTGGTACACATTTAGGCGAAAAAGCCATCGGCATCGCCATTTCAGCGCAATAATTCCTTTTATTCAAAAAACATACCAAAAATATTCTACATCATCTTGCTCTTTATTCACGCGATAAATGAACGTGCAGAAGAGCAAGATGATGTTTTTATGTGTTTCTAACAAACAGGCTCTTTTTCTTTGCATTTCTCTCTTCAGTCATTTATAATGTCGCATATAGTTTAGTAAATTAGTAAACTACTGATTTACTAGTTTACTAAAAATAGAAAGACGAGGAGTTAAAATCATGGAAATACCTACAAATTTAAAACATAAACCAGTGCTCGTTGTAGAAGACTACGATAAAGTTGATGGAAGAAATGCATTGAATACGGACGCAAAAGGTCTTTCTTTGGGTCTCGCTCAATGGAATGACCGTGGAAAAGTCGACATATCAGGCAAAGTATGGCGACATACTGGAGAAAAATGGTCTCGACAATCAGAAGAATTACCAATTACACGTATTTTAGATTTAGCGATCTTAGCTGCACAAGGAAGTTTATACTTTCAAGATGCTTATCGTTATGAAAAATTCTATGATCCAGAAAATCCAGTTGTGGACATCATTGGTTTGCAGGGAAACCGGATGACAGTCGAGGTAGATACCAAAAATCCAAAGATCGATGAAGACATTATTTTGTATTACGATACACTACAAAAAGACGGAGAACTGATTGGGGAACGATTCCGTATTTTAAAACGTCTTTTAGATGAGTTAGGATATTAATAGACAGAGATGATCAAAAGGGGAAGAGAAGCATGGAGAATTTCTCACTAACAGAAAACCGGACCTTTTCACGGCTAGAAAAGCAAATGATCTGGAAGAAACCGAAAAGCCATCGGACAAGTGCAGAAGAGTGGCGGATCGCCTCTGAAATCAAAGAAAATTGGCAAGATCCTGAAATGAAAATCAGTAACGTTCTTTTAGAAGGAGACGCCGGATCGGGTAAGACACAGTTAGCAAAAGCACTATCTGCTGATTTGCAACTTCCCTATACAAAAGTGACATGTTTTGCAGATATGGACAAATCAGATGTGTTCGGCGCCTTATTACCTGTAGTAGATTCCGATAAAGAACAAGACCAAGAATTGCTGGAAGCTATTTACCAAACAGATACACTTGAAGCTGTACTGACACTGATCCAGAACCATTACGGCATTGATTCTTTTTCTGCCAAAGAAAAATTAGCAGAGTTAGTTCAAAGAATCGAAGCCGATTATCCAGATGCAATCCATTATAGTTATTATCCTTCTGAAATCGTTCGAGCGATCGAAAAAGGATATCTATTAGAGATCCAAGAGCCGACTGTCATCCGTGATGCTTCTGTTCTTGTGGCACTTAACTCAGCGCTCGAACCCAATGGGATGTTGAATTTGCCAACAGGAATCATTCGTCGCCATCCAGATTGTATTATTGTCATTACCACAAATCGAAACTATCAAGGAAATCGACCCTTAAATGAATCCTTAAGAGATCGGATGCAGCATGCGGAAAAAATGGATCTTCCTGCCTTAGAAGTCATGGCAGAACGTGCGATGGCGAAAACCCAGATTCAAAATCAAGAACTCCTTATGAAGATGGCAGAGATTATCCGTTTATTGGATGAAACTGCAAAAGCAAATGCCATCAAAGGTGTAGCAGGAATGCGTTCGTATTTTTATTGGGCGAATACCTATAAGCAAGGACAAGATTTACTCCAGTCGATTTATCCAAAAGTTTTGTATAAATTATCCACTGATCCAGATGAATTGGCGATCCTTGAGCAAGCTTTGTCTGAGAGTGGATTGCTATTGGAACTTCAAGACATTTTGAGAAAAGAAAAATGGGGCGATCCTCAAATAGAACCTCAATCTGAGCATGCAAAAGGAAGAACTATCAGCGCCGAAGAAGCAAACGAACGAAACATCACTGAAGATGCTGAAGAAACTTTGCGCTTAGATGAAAAGAAACAACTGTCTGCTGAAGAACCAAATGTGGAAGAAGAGAGACTAGAGAAAACAACAGAAAAAAACGAGATGCCTCCTCAAATGCAAAAAGAACGCAGGAGCGATATCGAAGGGAAAAATCAGAAGGAACAACAAACAGAAGAGGATTCCCAAGAAATGTCTGCCTCTGACATGGAAACACATGATAAGGAAATCAAGAAGCAATTAAATAAAGAAGCGCGGCAAATCATGAAGGAAACGATTCATGAAAAAGAAGGTCTCATCGTTCACCGACCAGCTTTCCAAGGAAAAACGCAAGAAGCACGTGAGCTACAAATGCAAGTCATGCCGATAGTAGAATCACTTAGCCGACAAATTTTAGAATTACTGGATAATGAACAAACAGAGACGTACCAAAAGGGAAAATATGAAGGACAGCGGTTTAACGCCAGCAGAGTAGCATATGGTGATTTGAGAAATTTTGACAAAAAGAACCCGCCACATGAGCAACCTTCCTTAGCAGTAGCTGTGCGGATCGATGAATCTGGATCAATGATACGGGATGATCGGATCGAAGCGGCAAAAAAAGCAGCGATCGCCATTGCCGAATTTGCTAAGAAAGTCGATATCCCCTTGTTGATTTACGGGGATACAGCAGACCGTTCAGCAAGAGAAAAGACTTCTTTGTTTTCTTATAAAGAATTTGAAGACGGGTTTCAATGGTTAAATGAAAAATTAGTCACTATGAAACCAAGACAAAACAATCGTGATGGAGCGGCACTTCGTTTAGCAGCGGAAAAATTAAACAGACAATCCGCCACAACCAAACTGTTGCTTAATATTAGTGACGGTCAGCCAAAGGCGTTGCCAGATTATACTGGCAAAAAAGCAAAAGAGGACATCCAGTCTGTTTTGAAAGAATACGAGCGTCAAGGCATATTATTTGTTTCCGCAGCTATTGGTCAAGACAAAGAAGAGATCAAGTCGATCTACGGTGAAAGCCGTTTTGTAGATATTACTGACCTAAATGAATTTCCCAAGCAAATGATTCAATTGATTGCCCGTTATCTATGATAAAATAAAGCTCAACGAACGCACTTAGCAGATTCGTTGAGCTTTTCGTTTCTAGTTACCGGTAACAAGGATACTTCTAAAATAGAATCGGTTATAATCAAGAGGGACCGTTAAAGGAGTGAAACGATATGATACAAGAACAAAAATGGTGGAAAGAAGCAGTAGGCTATCAAATCTATCCGGCCAGTTTCAAAGATAGCAACGGCGATGGACAAGGAGATATCAATGGGATCCGCGAAAAACTTGGATACTTGAAAGATCTTGGCATCGGATTTATCTGGATCAATCCAATCTATCAATCTCCATTTATCGATAATGGTTATGACGTAAGTGACTATCAAGACATAGAAAAGCGATTCGGAACGATGGAAGATTTTGATTTATTGCTGAAAGAAGCACATGAACTAGGAATCAAAGTCATTATGGATCTTGTCATCAACCACAGTTCGGATCAGCATCAATGGTTTGAAGAATCGAAGAAATCCAAAGAAAGTCCTTATCGAGATTATTACATTTGGGTCGATGGAGTAGATGGCAAAGAACCAAATAATTGGACATCGATTTTCGGCGGCTCTGCTTGGGAATATTCTCACGAAACTGGACAGTATTATCTGCATGTCTTTGCGAAAGAACAACCAGACTTAAATTGGGAAAGTGAGAAATTGAAAGAAGAACTATTCAATATGATTCGATGGTGGCTAGATAAAGGGATAGACGGATTTCGCTTAGATGCGATTTCTCATGTAAAAAAAGATGAATATTCAGTAAAAGCCACAGAGAACCCTTTTTCACCCTTTCAAAATGTCTCGGGAATCGAAGAACATTTGACTGATTTAAAACATGTTTTCGAAGAGTACGATATCATGACAGTCGGAGAAGCAAGCGGCGTCACTGCAGAAGAAGGGCCGGAATGGGTAGGAAAAGACGGTTATTTCGATATGATATTTGAATTCGATCATATCCATATTTGGCAGCAAGAAAAAGAAGGGCAATTAGACGTCCTTAAGTTAAAACATGCATTAAGTGCTTGGCAAACTTCCCTAGATGGTATCGGATGGAACGCTTTATATATGGAAAACCATGATGTTCCTCGTGCCGTTTCTGTGTTCGGAGATACCCGTCCCGAATTTTGGGCTATGTCTGCAAAAGCAATCGCTATGATGTATTTCTTTTTGCAAGGAACACCATTTATTTATCAAGGACAAGAAATCGGAATGACGAATATGCCTTTTGAATCGATCGATCAAGTTGATGCAGTGGATTCGAAAAGACTTTATGAAAGGCTTCTTGCGGAAGGTAAGACAAGAGAAGAAGCATTGGATATTATTCGTGAAACCACCAGAGACAATAGCAGAACACCCATGCAATGGACTTCAGAAGAATATGCTGGCTTTTCTACACAGGAGCCTTGGATGATCACTAATCCAAATACCAAAACGATCAATGTAGAACAACAAGAACATGAACCGGATTCGATCTTGCAATTCTATAAGAACATGATCCGCATTAGACAAATCAATAAAGGCCTGATATACGGTTCTTTTAAAGAATATCTTCATGAACATCCACAACTATATGTCTATGAAAGAGATTTAGAAGATGAACAGTATCTTATTATGGTAAACTTGACAGAATCATTTGCTGACTATGAACTCCCAAAAGAAGCAGATCAGTCATGGACATTACTCTTGTCAAATTCTTCTAACGGAAACTTTGAAAAAAAAGGAACACTAGCACCTTATGAAGCTTGTCTGTATAAAACAAACAATTAAAAAACTTCCTCGTTAAAGTTCAATAGTTGGACTTTCCGAGGAAGTTTTTCTGATTTACCCATCTTAATAATTTGCTCTAGGACCACCGATATATTTAGGACGAGAGCGAAGGGCTGTCACATGGGCTTGTCCCAAGGTTTTCAAACGAGGTCTGACAGGCACTTGGACATGTTTGATATGCATACCAATCGAAGTGTCACCGATATCGATGCCGGCTTGCCCAATTACATGCTCTACTTCGACAGGATCATTGAACTGCTCAAAAGCAGCAACAGAACAAGCACCTCCAGCATGTAATGCAGGAATAACAGAGACGATTTCGAATTTTTTTGCTTCTGCCACTGTTCGTTCTACCACCAATGCTCGATTCAGATGTTCGCAACCTTGGACAGCTAACGCAATTTCTTTAGGATCTAATAGCTCTTTTAACGTACGAATGATCCACTGACCAACTTCCGCACTGGAATTTTTTCCAATATGTCCACCGACGACTTCGCTTGTGCTGCACCCTAAAACAAAGAGATCTCCTTTTTTCAGGTGTGCCTCAGCCAATACGTCATTAACTATTTCAGTCAATTGAACTTTCAATTCTTTTTCTGACAACTTCATTCTCTAAAACCTTCTTTTCAATTAATATTGCTTCCGTGCTTGAATACGTTGAAGACTTGCAGTTATAGGAAAGGCAAGGCCCATACCGATAAGATTTTGAAAGATATTCCCTGGGATAGAAGCCACTCCAGCCGGCCAATCATACAAAATCCAACCGGCGATACCATAGCCGACGATCATAACTAAGCTTCCTAAAAAAAGACCAAATAGCCACATGCGAGTAGAAGATTTACTGAAAGATCCGGCAACATATCCTTGTAATCCGTGAATCACTAATGAAAAAATAGCCCATTGCGGATACCCTGAAATCAAATCGATTAATAGTCCACTGGAAGCACCGACAACTAATCCACCCATTGGACCATAAAGAAAAGAAGCAGTATAGATTCCAGCCTCACATAATGTCACAAAACCGTTCGTAGCCGGCACAGGGATCAAAATAGTTAATGAAAGTGCAACGGTCAACGCAATCAGCATCGCATAGATTGTTAGTTGTTTAGTTTTCATTTATCGTTCCTCCTTTTTGGATACCGCCAGACCAGACGCTTCCCGTATGATCATTCATCAGCACACCATTGGAAATACAATGGGCAACAAATTGTTTACTTTCTGCTACGGCTTTTGAAACATCTAATCCTAATACAAGATTCGCTGTTATTGCAGAAGAAAAGGCACAACCGGCACCATTTACTGTTGGGGTGTCGACTTTTTTCTGAGAAAACACCTCATGATGGTCAACTGAATAGAGAAGATCCACAGCTTGTTCGCCAGCCATCCTTGTGCCGCCTTTTATTACAATTTTCTTTGCTCCTGAAGCAGTGAGCTCTTTAGCGAGATGGATCATTTCTATCAACGAAGAGGGGAGAGCTTGACCAGAAAGTAAAGCAGCTTCTGCCAAATTAGGCGTAATCATCGTAACAAGTGGAAAAAGTTCTTCGATGAGCTGTGAAATATACAATTGATTGATCACAGTTTCAGTTTCTTTGAATGCCAAAACAGGGTCTAAGATGATTGGGATATTTTGTTTTGCTTTTATGAAGTCTCGAACAACCATGATTGCTTCACTTGAATTTAATAACCCGATCTTGATTCCATCTAATGTAGTCATTTGATCAATTGAAGCCAACTGTCGTTCAAGCAACTCTGAAGGAATAGATTCCAAGATAAATCGCCCATTCGTATCTAGTACCCCTATAGATGTCAGAGCGCTTAGCCCGAATAGACCAAAATCTTCAAAAGTTTTTAAGTCAGTTTGGATTCCTCCGCCAGCAAATGGATCAGAACCACCAATCGTCAAGATTCTTTTCATAACATTTCCCTCCATGAATAAGAGTATAACGAAATTTTCAAAAAAGAAAAACAGCCAATTGGCATATTTTTATCTCATCCAATTTTCAAAAGAAGCGAAAAGGGAATGTGACAAAAATCGTGTCACA
>NZ_KV817725.1:55956-157356 GCF_001814765.1 Enterococcus sp. HMSC061C05 | reverse complement strand
GACAAAAATCGTGTCACATTCCCTTTTTCCAAATAAACGATGTTCAATTAGCTGGTTCTTGGTATTAGCTCAACAAACGGCAAAATATGAGGAACCACTTTTGTTTGGCTGTTCTTATTACTTGATGCAGGACAGCTTTTTAATAACCCCTTAAAAACGATTAGTTGTTTTGTGTTTTTAATTCTTTCTCGATTTGAAGCCGCTGAACTTTCATTGTAGCTGTTCGCGGGATTGCATCAAAGTCACGGATGATAGGGGCGTTCAAACGTGGAAGTTCATGGACTTGCTCCCACCAGCGATTCCAATCCATTTCTTTATCAGGGGCTAAAGCAATAATCGGCTGTGGAGAATGATTTTTATCCCTTACAATCACTACTTCTGCCAAAAAATCTAACGAATCTAATAAAAAGTCTTCAATAGCTAATGTACTGTTGATCGTTTCGATCAAATCCACTTGCCGATCTTTCAAAAATAGGTGACCACGCTCATCCATAAATCCGTAATCTCCGCTATCCCACCAATCGCCATAAACATTTTCCTGGAACCGTGCATCTTCCTTATAATAAGTCAAAGCCCGTCCTTTAGACAGTAATTGTATATGACCATCTGTATTTTCAGGAAGGACATTCCCAATTGAATCTGTGATCCGAGCGCTTGTCATGTCTTCCAGTCCAACGCCCATATCTCTTGCATCACTCGTTTTCAAACTTTCCAGTGTATGAGCCTTAAGAATCATTGGTCCACATTCACTTTGGCCATATACTTGAAGGAATACCGCATCTTGTGTTATTGATGTTCGCAAAAATGTTTCCATTGTCTGATTGTTTATGGCATCAAAAGTAGAGTGATAATAACGGATACCAGAGAAAGCTTCTGGATGTTCTTTAGCAGTAAAACTCCACTGAACAAAGTTATTCGGATGAGTCTCTAATGCGATTGGTCGGTGGGTTTCCAACATACGAATAATTTTTGAACTTTGTGCGTCTGCTAAAGGCATCATAGGAAAACCCATGGACATCAAAGAAGAGATGCCAATATTGAATCTAGAATGTACGGGGGAAATGTGAAAAGCGATTAATTTCTTTTCTGAAATTTTTGCAAAAACAGTTTTTTGCCATTTCGTTCGCCAACCCATAGAATGAGCAGAATGACAAATAAGCTTAGGGATACCAGTTGTACCAGAAGTATGGGTCATATAAGAAATTTCATTTTTAGCTAAAAACGATTGGGGAACAGGAAAAGTAGGTTGCTCCAGTAAATAAAAAATAGGAATCTGTTTTGACTTAGTCCCGTTTGAAATTTCTCCCACTCGTTTTTTTGTCTCATCATCAAATAAAATGAAGGGGTCTTCTAAACGGTCGATAAATACTTCCATTGTCGCTGTTGGTAGATGATAAGAAGTCATGACAGGCACTGCACCAAGGTAAGACACAGAAACAGCGAGAAGGTATGTGTCAAAAGCGGAACTCTTATAGATAATGACTTTGTCTCCAGATTTCACACCAAGATGGGCCAATTGATAAGCTCGATCTAACACACTTTCAAAGCATTTTTTGTAAGTTGTTTCAAGTCCTAACTCAGGAAAAGCAGAAAGCGGCTGATCACAGATAATCGGGGTCTCGGAAAAGCCAGCTGCGGCTTCTTGAAAATTCGTAAATAAATTCAAAGGGGAATACGTTATGGTCTCCATCATTCACACTCCATTATCTTTTGTTAAGTAATATACAAACTCAAGATAATCGTAACATAAACCTTTATACAATAATATAGTTTATTGTGAAAAAAAGTTCAGGTTCCTATGTGACAGAAACCTGAACGAATGCCGCTAATTCGTGATAAGAAAAATCAACCATTTTTTCCCAGATTTCTTGAAAAGAGTGGGAAGATAGGTATCGATTACCGCATAAATAGTTTACCGCGTCAGCATCATCTAAATATAGTTCGGTATAATAGCGATAGGTTTTTCGGCATAATTCTGGTGATACATTCTTATACACTGTGATTTTGCTCAAAATTTGGCGAATAGTCCGAGGAGAAATTTGTTGATCATGCGAGGAACGAAAAACAAAAGAATTTTCGTCCGTATTTTGTGCGGTTAACTTAAAATAGTTCTCCAGAAACGGCATCGCTTCTTTTGGTATTGGTACTTTACTCAATCTGTTTTCTTTTCTATTCAGATTAAGAATCTGCTTGGTCAAAGATACATCTTTACGTTTAAGTTCTACTACTTCATGGATCTTTAATCCGCAATACAGAAGAATGGCAGTAATCGCAAGGTTCCTCGGTCTATTCTTTTCTTCAAAGCTAGCTTCTCTGCTTGTTTGAAAGCCTTCAATCGGGATAAACAAATGCTCAAAATCTTTGAAAAGTTCTGCATCGATATATCGCGGAGCTGCTTTAGTCGTTTCCGGTAAACTTGTACCCAAAAGAGAGATCTCTTCTTCAATTAGTCCTTTTTGATATAAAAATCGTAAAAAATGATTTAATGAATATTGCTTCCTCGAAATCCCGTAATAGCTATTTTCAAACAATTGCTCCGTTTCTTGGTTCGCTGTAGTTTGGAACGAACGAGTATGTCGATAGATTTTAGCTAAGAAATTCTGATAATCTTGTTTTTCTAAACGGATAATCAGCTGATCATCCACTTCTTCAGAAAATACTTTTCTCAAATAATCAGTAAACAAATGGAAATCTTTTGCATATTCATAGCGACTACCTAATGATAAAGAAGAACGATTTTCTTCTAAAAACTGTTGAAAGACGGAAGGGAGCAAATGTGTACGTTGTTTTAATTTTTCTTGCAGTTGTTTTCTAGTTTTGCTGTCCAATACAAATCCCTCCAGTTATTGTTCATTTCCTTTATTTTACCGCATTTCCTCAAATGACGATAGGGAATTTGTCTTGCTTTGATAACGAACATCCATGTAACTGTCTTTTAAAAGTCTTTACAAAATCAGAGGTGATTCTCTTAGTTTTTAAGAAGCCCTTAAGTTTCACTTGCAACAATAACTACAATTTCAAATAAAAGCAGGTGAGTATATGTCAGCTATTCTATTAATTCCAATCTACGAACCCACAGAAAACACTGTATTCTTCATTAATCAATTAGCACAATCTGTAAACGTACCGATTATCATTGTTGATGATGGAAGTGGGAAAACCTATCAAAAACTGTTTCAGCGAATGGAACATCCTAATATCACTAAAATCAGCTACTTTGACAACAAAGGCAAGGGATATGCATTAAAATTCGGCTTTTCAGTTATACTTGATTCCTATCCAGACATTACTGGCGTTGTCACAGCAGACAGTGATGGTCAGCATGAAATCGAAGACATCCAAAAAATGCTAGTGGCAGTAGATCGATTAGCTGGTCAGGAATTCCTTTTGGGTGTAAGAGATTTTTCGTATGAAAACACGCCCTTTCGAAGCTATTTCGGGAATCGAATGACGAGCGGTTTTTATTATCTTTCCTCAGGTATCCACTTACAGGATACACAAACAGGACTGAGGGGATTTTCTATCTTTAGTTTATCTGAACTGCTCAAAATCGAAGGAAATCGGTTTGAATATGAAATCAATCAACTGCTAGTTTTACCAAAGATCGGCTATCGAATGACTACGATCCCTATCAAAACAATATATAGCGATGGAAATAAAGGTTCCCATTTTCGAATATTCCAAGATTCCTATCTTGTTTATCGTCCGTTCATTCGTTTCTTTTTTTCCTCGATTTCCTCTTCATTGGTGGATATTGGACTATTCTATTCCATTATATTTTTTATTGGAAATCATACAATGGCTTCTTTGTTGATTGCTACCGTACTTTCTAGAGTACTATCAGGAATTTTCAATTATCAAATGAATCGACATTATGTGTTCAGAAAACAAAGAGCCCGTACTGCTTTTTATAAATACAGCTTGCTGTTTCTCCTTCAACTGATTTTAAGTTGGCTAGGTGTGTCGATCCTTTCGGTTATTATTCAGTCGCTTTTGCTTTGTAAGGCCGTTGTGGATATTTTATTGTTTTTTGCCAGTTTTTCGATTCAAAGACGCATAGTCTTTTGTTAGGAGGAAATCTTTATGAAACATTTTTTACGAAAAAAATATATGTGGGCATGTCTATCGAGTGTTTTCTTGTTAGGAAGTTCAAGTTATATATTATTAAAAACATTTGTTTTGCCTCAGGAAATAGCAGCAGTAGAATCGGTATCCAATGAGACTTCCACTTCGACAACAGACACAAAAAATACGAGTAACTCAAGTTCTTTTGAACCAGTGATTACAGATAATAGCTACCAAGATGAAAATATCAATATCACATTATCTTCAGAACGTGTTGATGAAACCACAGTTTATGTTGCTGATATTACAGTAAGCGATTCTAGCTATTTAAAAACAGCTTTGGCAAACAATACGTATGGACGCAACATCAAAGAAACTACATCTGCGATCGCACAAGAACAACAAGCGATTTTAGCGATAAACGGAGATTATTATGGTTTTAGAGATACAGGATATGTACTTAGAAATGGCACACTATATCGTGATACACCTAGTGAAGATGAAACAAAAGAAGACTTAGTAATTGATAAAAATGGTGATTTCTCAATAATAAAAGAAGCAGAAACATCTGCTGAAAAGCTAGTAGAAGAAGATGTACAACAAGTTTTATCTTTTGGTCCTGCTTTAGTTGAAGATGGAGAAGTCACTGTTTCTGAAGATGAGGAAGTGTCGCAGTCGATGCAAAGTAATCCACGAACCGCAATTGCTCAAGTTGGAACAAACCATTATCTCGTTGTTGTTTCAGAAGGTCGAACAGATGATAGTCAAGGGTTGAGTCTCAGCGAACTAGCAACTGTATTGAAAAATCATGGAGCAAAAACCGCATATAATTTAGATGGTGGAGGGTCAACAACGCTTTATTTCAATGGAAAAGTCATTAATCAAACAGTCGGCGGAAGTGGAAACTCTGAACGATCTGTCAGCGATATCGTTTTTATAGGTTAAGAAAAGGGGTATAATTATGAATAAGAAAAAAACGTTTTATAGTTATTTTATTAGTTCAGTCATTCTTTTCATCTTTCAATTGGTTTATCATCATTTTAGCCACGGGGTCACTTCACAAGCACTGAAATGGGTCTGGGTTATTCCAATGGTAGGAGGGGCATTCCTTTTTATTTTCGAAAAAATATTAAATACTTTTCGAAATCGCCTGGCTTTCAATTTATTCAATACGGGTTTGGCTAGCTATATCGTCGGAATGATTCTTAAAGGAATATTAGAAATAGCTGGAGCTTCATCACCTTACATAGGAATTTATCCTATGATAGGAACGATTATACTAGGAATCAGTCTATTTATCTATATAAGTAGCTTGCTTATTCAAGGATTGGATAAATAATACAATCGTAATAAATGGAAAATATAAGAAATTTTTTCAAAAAATTTCCTATAGGAATAAATGCACAAATGACTATTTTAGTGATATATATTTTGCTATTAGCATAGATATTCCAAAATTTCAATTAAAATGTTTTAATCTAATTCCAATCTAAATATTTGTAGAAATCAATCGTCTCCTATAGAATAAATTTATAAGTAAAAATATATCAATCATAAATCTATTTGCTAGGAGGAATTTACATGGAAGACAAAAATTTAACAGTCATCGGTAGCTACAGTACAAGGGATGAAGCATTATCAGTAATCGAACGGTTGCGTAACGAAGGGTATGATCGAGATGATATCGTTATTTATACTACTGATGAAGCAGCAACTAGACTAGGATTCGACGGATTATCCGGCATAGATGTTGAAACAGACGAGAATCGGATGGATGGCGAAGAAGATCGCTCTTTATGGGAAAGAATAAAAGACACTTTTTCTTTTGATACCTATGATTCTGAGACGGCTACGCCAGAAAATGATCCTTTATATCAGTATAGAGGAGATATTTCTGCTGGAAAATTTGTCATCACAGTAAAAGGCTATCGTCAGCCAGAAACAACAGAAGACACAATGGATACACAAGATACTGTTAGCCCAGCAAGCACAATGGGAACAGGACTAGGGACTGGGACTGGCACTGATCCAATGGACGTAGATGGCACGACAGGCTTTCAAAATACAACAGATCCACTGAATATGACACCAGGAACTGATCCGATGGACGTACCTGGCGAAGCTGATTCTATGGGTACAAAAGAGACGGAAGACATCGATCGCAAACCAAATCTAGATGATGATACGATTCAACTAAAAGAAGAAAAATTAGATGTAAATACACATGATGTTACAACTGGAGAAGTCGACATCCACAAACATGTGGTCAACGATACTGAAACGGTAGAAGTACCGGTCAAACGTGAAGAAATCGTCATCGAGCGCAAACCAGTAACAGATCCATCTTCACAGGGTACAGACGAAAACTTGGAAGATGACACGATCACTATCCCAATCAAAGAAGAGCAAGTAGATGTTAGCAAGCATACAGTTGTTCGTGAAGAAGTGGGAATTCATAAAGAAGAACATGAAGACGTTGAAAAAGTGACAGAAGATGTTAGCCGAGAAGAATTGGATATTGACACAAGCGGTGATGTACACATTGAAGACCGCAATAAAAAATCTTAAGCGTAAGCTAAAGAGGTTGTGACAGAAGTGGTCAGCTTCAAGAAATAAGAAGGAGTTTACGAAAATTGCTTCTCAAATTTTTGTGAAATTTCGGCTTATTTTCGAAGAAGCTACTTCTGGAACACCGTTTATTCGGAAAACAGGGTTGTGACAAGATTATTGTCACAGCCCTTTTCCTAGTATGTTTTAGAGTTAAGCATTATTTTTTAGGCTTCAACGGTAATTGGACTTTAAAATCAACTCCTTGTGGAAGATAATTGGATACAGAAATTTGTCCGTGGTGCTGTTCGATTATCTGTTTTGCAATCGCCAATCCAAGTCCGTAACCGCCAGTTTCCTTCGCACGAGATTGATCTTCCCGATAAAATCGATCAAAGATTCTTACTTGATCTTCTTCACTGATAGAAGGGCCAGTATTCTTTACGTGAATCAGCCATTCTTTATGGTTAACAGACGAATCTAAAATAATTTTATCTTTTGGATTCGTATATTTTAAGGCATTATCTAGCAAAATAACCAAAACTTGATGGATCTTTTTTTCGTCAATTGGTACTTCTGATGTTGCCTCGTTATGAAGGATAAACTCCTTTCCGTCTATGGTGGCCATCTCTTGAAATGGTTTAACAAGGTTTTCGATATATTCCTGTGTATTGATCATTTGTTTTGAAAGTAGCTGCTGATCAGAATCATTTCGGGCAATCGTCAGCAGATCTGAAGTCAATCCAGTGAGCCGTCTCGTCTCTGACAATGCTTGAGCAATACTTTCAGATTCCTCAATGATGGTATGATCAGGTTTGGTAAACAGATGTTCCAAACTATTTTGAATAATCGTTAACGGTGTACGTAATTCATGAGAAGCATTTTCGACAAATTCTTTTTGTCTTCTCCAAGAAAGAATGATAGGGCGCATGCTTAGACTAGACAAGTAATAACTAATGCCAATTGAGATAAGCCAGAAAACAACCATACACAAAATCATAATTGTGCGAAAAGTTGCTAATGAATTTTTGATTTGATTTGTATTTTCTAAAATTTGGATATAGGCAACACCAACTTGATTCGTCTCTGCTTTTTTCGTTATCGAGCGGAAGGAGAGGGTAGATGAGTCGTTTTCTTCATTTAATTCAATATTTTGGATGGTATTCAGATTTTTTGTATCCATTTTTAATTCTTTGATCTGATTGAAGCGTCCACCAATAGCTGCCTTATTCAATATCTCACCATTTTCAGACCACAAGATCACTTGAGTGTTAAATCGGTCATTTGATGGTTCCATCAATGGTTGTTCCATGTTTGTTCTGTTTTGTTCCATTTGATTCGGGTTCAAAAAGGGATCACCTTGCTGATACCTTTGTATCTCTAATTGTACTGTCCGAGAATCAAAATCTGTTTTCTCTAATGAAAGATCCGTTTCTCTATACGCAGATTGGTTCAATATCTGTAAAGTAATAAACCCCAGAAGAAAAAAGATCAAAGCAAATGCAGCTACATTCGTTGCAAAAAAACGGCTACGCTGCTTGCGTGTAATATCTCCATTCATTGCATCACACCCCTTGCAATATATAACCAACATTACGTAAAGTTTTGATTTCTTTATCTAGTCCAGTACTGCGTAGATGTTTCCGTAAATTGCTCATGTAAACTTCAACAACTGTAATCGTCGTATCAGAATCAAATCCCCAGATCCGATCAAATATCTGCTCTTTTGTCAAAATGATTCCTTTATTTTGTAAAAAATAAACGAGTAATTCAAACTCTTTTCCTTGTATGGGCAAAACTTGTTCTTTATACAATACTTCATTACTTTTTAGATCACAACTGATATCCTTATACTTCAGAATGTTTTCATCAAAGAGACCAAGCGATCGTTTCAATAATGCTTTCACGCGCATGATCAATTCTTCTCGATAGAACGGTTTTGTCAGATAATCATCTGCACCACGTTGAAATCCTTCAATCTTATCTTCCAAACTATCTTTTGCTGTCAAAATCAATACAGGAGTCTGTATTTTTTCTTTCCGTAACTTTGCTAGGACTTCATAACCATTCATTTCCGGCATCATCAAATCCAAGATTGCAAGGTCATAAACACCGCTTTCCAACTCAAACAGTCCTTCACTACCGTTATAAACTTGTGTTATCTCACCAATTGTTGTGAGTATTTCTTTTATATTATTGGATAATACCTTATCGTCTTCTACTACTAATAGTTTAATCATTTTCCCACCTCATTCATTTGGTCACTTTAGTTTAACATGGATAGCATAAAATTGGCTTAAATAATCAAAGAATCCACTTATCTATTAAATTAAGGAGAATTTAAGTTTGTTTACATAGACTCGTTGTTATAATCACCAAACAGTAAAGGGGAGAAAACATGAAACTAAAAAAAGTATTTCAAAGAAAAGAAAACAAATATTTATTGACCGAACAGCAATTTCCTCTTTTTTTCGAGCAACTTGAAAAAAAGATGGCAATAGACGAATACGGGCTTCATACAATTATGTCTCTGTATTATGATACGAAAGATTTTCAGTTTATTCAGCATTCGATGGATAAACCAATATACAAAGAAAAATTCAGAGTAAGAAGCTACGGAATCCCTAGCGAAGAGAGTACTATATTCTTGGAAATCAAAAAGAAAGTAAATGGGATTGTCTATAAAAGAAGGCTGCCTGTGGATTACTCAACATACGAATGTTGGTTGAAAAGTAAAGATTTTTATTTAAGAAACAACGTAGACAGTAATCAAATCAACGAAGAGATCTTTTGGTTGTTCAAGCAGCACCCAGATTTGACTCCACAAGTATTGATCTCTTATGACAGAATATCTTTGTTCACTGACGAAGAAGTAGAATTCCGAGTGACCTTTGATCAGAAAATTCGTTTTCGAGATACCTGTCTTGATTTAAAAAAAGGAAGTGGCGGACAGCTAGTTGCACCTGAACTTGGTGTGCTAATGGAAGTAAAGGCAATGGGGGCTTATCCATTATGGTTTGTTGAACTGTTAAATAAATTTACAGTACGAAAAAGCAGTTTCTCAAAATATGCAGAAACGTACAAAAGACATCTATTTGTTCAACATAAGGAGGAAGAAATCCATGCTATCTAGTCTGTTTGAATCAGGAACAACCATTCAGTTTACCGATTTGCTTTTGTGTATCTTTGTCTCATTAGTTTTAGGATTATTAGTTGCATTTATCCATATGCAGCGAAATGTTTATACTAAAAGCTTCGTCGTAACTTTAGCTGTTTTACCGGTGCTTGTTCAATCTGTCATTATGCTAGTTAATGGTAACCTTGGCACTGGTTTAGCAGTAGTAGGCGCCTTCAGCTTAATTCGTTTCCGCTCTGTTGCAGGTGGTTCTCGTGAAATTACCAGTATTTTTTGGTCAATGGGTATCGGGATCGCTACTGGAATGGGATACGTAGTTTATGTTGTGTTATTTTCTGTTATTGTAGCTTTATTTTTATTGTTTCTATATTTATCACCTTTTGGAAGCAGAGAAAAAATTGCCGAACGAGAATTAAAAATAACAATACCAGAGGATTTAGATTACCCAGAATTATTTACAGATATATTTGAAGAATATACTTATACCAATCATTTATCTTCTGTGAGAACAACAACAATGGGAAGTTTATATGAACTACGCTACGTTATTCTGATGAAAGACCAAGGAAAAGAAAAAGAATTGATTGATCGAGTTCGTGTTAGGAATGGAAATCTGCCTGTCGTATTAGGAAAAGTCGCTACAAATCGCGATGAATTGTAACATTGAAAGGTGAGGATACTAGATGAAAAAAACAATTTATACAATGCTCCTTGCAAGCTTGTTTCTTGCTTCTTGTTCACAATCATCATCTAGCAACAAAACGAGTAATACCGAAACAAGTAACTCATCGTCTCAAACAAGTAATAGTACATCGGAAGAGTTAGCTAATTACTATGGGAAGTACGAGGAAGAAGATTTATCAACAGAATACGATGAGACCTCAGCAACAAAAATAACGTTAGATGAAGAACCGGTTATCAATGGAAACGGAGCAACAGCAGAGGGAGAAACAGTAACGATC
Source organism: Enterococcus sp. HMSC061C05 (assembly GCF_001814765.1). Taxonomy (NCBI): domain Bacteria; kingdom Bacillati; phylum Bacillota; class Bacilli; order Lactobacillales; family Enterococcaceae; genus Enterococcus; species Enterococcus sp. HMSC061C05. Next base: position 146,646 of record NZ_KV817725.1, on the reverse strand, counting down.
TCAGAAGAAGGAACATACGTCCTCAGTGGAACGCTTTCTGATGGCCAGCTCGTTATCAATGCGTCGAAAGAAGCAAAAATCCATTTGATCTTTAACGGTGTCTCTATTACTAATACAAGCGGATCAGCCGTCAATATCCAGCAAGCAGAGAAGGTGATCCTAACATTAGCTGACAATAAAACGAACAATCTAAAAGATGGTGAAAATTATTCTTTTGCTGAAAATGAAACAGAACCCGACGCAACATTATACAGCAAAGAAGATTTAACGATTAATGGAACCGGCACGTTAAAAGTCAATGGAAATTACAGCAATGGAATCAGGAGCAAAGATGATCTTGTACTCGTTTCAGGAACATATGAAGTTACTGCTAAAAACAATGCTATCAAAGGAAAAGATTCTGTTTCTATTCGAAACGGGAATTATAACTTGAATACAACAGAAGGGGACGCTATCCAAGCAAACAATACAGAAGATGAAACAAAAGGATACGTAGCAATTGATGGTGGTACTTTTGAAATTAGTAGCGGAAGAGATGGCATTCAAGCAGAAACAAATACAACTTTACAAAACGCTGAGATGACAATCAAAACTGCAGATGGGGCAAATAGTCAAACTATAAATACAAATGAAAGTTACAAAGGAATCAAAGCTGGAAATCAAGTAAAAATAAGCAGTGGGACCTACTCCATAGACAGTGCTGATGACAGCATCCATTCCAATAACACTTTTGAACTTACTGGCGGTACAATTACGGCTAAAACTGGAGACGATGGTATCCACGCAGATAATGAATTGACAATCAGTGCAGGTGTTGTTGACATCCAACAGTCTTACGAAGGAATAGAATCAGCTGTGATTAACTTCAAAGATGGACAAACAAAAATAGTAGCCAGTGATGACGGGGTAAATGCCGGTGGAGGAAATGACACAAGTCAGGAAAATGGAAAATTTGGTGCTGATTCATTTGGCGGAGCTCCAGATGAATCAGATGACAGCAAACAAATAACGATTAGCGGAGGGACTCTGTCAGTCAATTCTGAAGGAGATGGATTAGATAGTAACGGAAATATCACTATGTCTGGCGGAACAGTTACTGTTGATGGACCGACAAATGGCGGAAACGGCGCATTGGATTATGGAGGAACATTTGATGTATCCGGTGGCTCACTGGTAGCTGCGGGTGCAAGTGGGATGGCGCAAACAGTTAGCGATTCTTCTACACAAGGTACCATTGCAATCACGTTTGATTCGGTTCAATCAGCTGGTACTTTGATAAGCATCAAAAATAGCAGCGGTGATACTGTGGTCACATATCAACCCGCAAAAGATTATCAAACAATTGTTATTTCTACAAAAGAATTGATCACTGGAGATACTTACTCGATTGTCAGTGGTGGTACTGCAAATACAGAACCACAAAATGGGTTATTTGATACCGGATCAGAAACAACTGGAACTGAGCTTGGTTCATTTACACTCTCGGAAAACACAGCAAGTGTCTCACAGTCAGGTGAAACTATTTCAATGAGTCAGATGGCGGGACCCGGAGGAAGATAACAAGTAAAATGATCCTAACATTATGAATCAACAAAAGATGTTTCATAAACAGATAATTATGATTGAAAATGAAAGAATAACTATTGATATACTTTCGCCCTAAATCTCGTTGGATTGCAAAAGGTATCCAATAAAAAGAAACAGCTATGTCTATTTCTCCTGATATTTTTATCAGGATGGTAGAGTATACATAGCTGTTTTTTGATTGTTTATAGCTCAAATAAGCGGATCAGTTCTTCTTCATTTGCGAATGACACACTATCATCAATCAACATATAAGGAACATGGGTATTCGGAATTGGTTGATTCGTGACGATCAGGTCATACTCAAGAAGATTGTATTTCGAAAGTTGATCTTCAGTGATAGCAGTTGTTTCAGAGTGAATCTTATGCACAGCAAGAACATCACTGACATATTCTTCAATGTATCGACTATGTCGAAGACTTAAGTCACTGACGATCAGTATTTTTTTATCGGAAGTATAATGGTGTATTTCAGGATTACCGATGAGCATCCAAAATATATAGCTAGATAAATAATAAATCAAATTTCGATTCAGTAGGGTGGAATAAAATTGAAGTTCTGCACGAAATCCAGCATATAGACGTATATGGCGATGTTGCATCTGTTCCGCAAAGAAAGTGGCACGGATCGTCAAATGAGTCGTATCGTATGGAAAAATACGTGAGAAAAAATAAATTTGAGTTAAGAGTCGAACAACAAATTCTTCGTTTTTTTCTTTGCAATCAGCAGATGAAAATGAACAGTAGGATATATTTTTTCGTATCTGTTCACTGATTTCATTTTTTTCTTTCTCCGAAAATTCTGAAAAAATCGTATTGACAAAATAGTTCACTACTTTTATATAGCTGCTGTACTTCAATTTCCCTAAAAGATTTTTCAAGATCAAAAAGTCTTTTTTATCTATATTTATCAACTTTACATATGGGTCTCCAGCTTTCCATTCGAATGGATTTCCTTGTGATTCCCGCATAAGATGCACAACAAAATACATAATAAAGAAAGATTGCTCATAAGGACTTTCTTCTTGGAATAAATTCAACTGACAATTGTTCTTTGACATAATTTCTTTGATCTTCTTTTTTTCGATTGGAAATGGCAAAGTACGTCTTCCATAGTAGCTTAAAAAGAAAAAGGTGACAAAGATACGCAGCTGGAGCTCACTTTTCAGGCTAGTCAACTGAAACCCTTGGTCGACGATTACTTTTAATAAATAGCTTTCTAAAATTTGATTGCATTGTTTCAACTTACGCGTAAAAGAAGAACGACTAATCGAGATTTTTTCACAATAATACTCGATCGTTTTACCCGGATTGACAATGATTTCATTTAATAGACGACTATTTGTAGAACTTTGTGACATTTCCATTAGCACATTTAAATAAGCCGGTACATTCAAATGTTCAAGTCGATACCCCAATTTTTGTGAAGACTGAATCGTTACATCCGTTCCCCAGCGGATTTTGATTTCTTCGATATACCTTACAAACGTAGATTCCGAACTACCGATTCGTTTGGCAAGTTCTTTTTTAGTCATCCACTTGTCAGAAATGGATAGAATCCGAATGATTTTTTCCATCTTTCTATAGTTTCCTTCCAGCAACCTGATCATATGTTTTTCTCCCTCAACCCTTTTCTTTAATGAAACGCTCATTAATCAAAGGAATCAACGTCATAAATGAAACCAATTGGTATGAAAATTGGTGTGATTCCCTCTAGTGCCCTTCGTATAATAATTATCATATTAGAATAAATACGTTTATTTATTTTAATAATCATCACTATTCACGTCAAAACAGAAAAAAATAAAAAGGAGGGGAAAAATGACGACCACAGGGAAGAAGCTGAAAGTTGTTTTTGTGCTGATATTATTGAGTTTATCGAACATTCTGCCTGTAACTGCAACAGCAGAAGCTACAGATAATCCAACGATGTTAGAAATCATTTCAGCTGAAATCACTTCAGATCAATCTGGGAAAAAAGCACTGAACGTCAAACTAAATGCGAATAACAACAGTACAGAAAAGGTAGAGAAAGAAATTGGTCTAGTTGAGAATTACTTAAGTGATGTGGAAAGAAAGGAAGGAGATGGCTATGCTTATCAGGTAAAAAGCGGGAAAACCACGCTGGAAATCTCTCCAAACACTAAACAAACGATCAATCTAAGTCTTCCAATCGATCCAACACTTTATCACAGCCAGACAAATAAGCTGATCGTCGATAATAAAGAGTATGACATTACTGATGCGACAGAACACAAGAAAGAGACAGAAGTGTCAACACCAAATACAGACGAAACAAAAGAAGGAATATCAGAAGAAAATGAAAATTCTGTCAGTCCCTTTACATTGCCTACATTGTCTTTGCCAACTATGACTGTTTCAGCTAACCAGACGATCCCTACAGAGTATACGACGGATGATCAAGGCACTTATCCTAAAGCCAATTGGCAACCTACAGGAAATACAAATGTTCTTGATCACCAAGGTAATAAAAATGGATCAAATCAATGGGATGGGATAAATTCTTGGGATGGAGATCCTAATGATCGGACTCATTCGTATATCGAATACGGGGGAACAGGCAATCAAGCAGACTATGCGATACGTAAGTTTGCAAAGGAGACAACTACACCTGGATTGTTTGATGTTTATTTGAATGCCCGTGGAAATGTACAAAAAGATATCACACCTCTTGATCTCGTATTGGTCGTAGACTGGTCAGGAAGTATGAACGACAATGATCGGATCGGTGAAGTAAAAATTGGTGTCGATCGTTTTGTCGATACTTTAGCAGATAGCGGTATCACAGACAAAATCAATATGGGATATGTCGGCTACTCCAGTGATGGCTATAACTACAGTAACGGTACTGTGCAGATGGGTTCATTTGATTCAGTAAAGAATCAAGTAAAATCCATCACACCTTCATGGACAAATGGCGGTACTTTTACACAAAAAGGACTAAGAGATGCAGGAGACATGCTATCCGTTCCAAACGGACATAAAAAAGTGATCGTCTTGCTGACGGATGGTGTACCGACATTTTCCTATAAAGTACAGCGAGTACACGCACAACCAAGCAACGATTATTACGGTACCCAGTTTTCCAATACTCAAGATCAGCCGGGAAATACTTCTCGAATTGCAAGAAGCTATTATGCACCTGACCAAAACAACCAATCCAGAAGAATAGACAGCACATTTATCGCAACCATCGGAGAAGCGATGGCGCTTAAAGAACGAGGAATCGAGATACATGGTCTTGGTATCCAACTTCAAAGCGATCCAGCAGCTGGTCTATCTAAAGCAGAAGTAGAGTCTCGTATGCGGCAAATGGTTTCAGCAGATGAAAAAGGTGACCTTTATTATGAATCAGCCGATCATGCAACAGATATCTCTGAATATCTGGCTAAAAAAGCTGTACAGATCTCTGCAACTGTAAGTAATGGACAAATAAATGATCCAATCGCAGAACCATTTATTTATCAACCTGGTACACTTTCAGTCAAAAGCGTGGGAACAAACCCTACAACAGTTACTCCAACTATTTCTATAGATGGAAATACGATCAAGAGCAATCAGATTTATTTAGGAAAAGACCAAGAAATCCAAATTCATTACCAAGTGAGGATCCAGACAGAAAATGAGGACTTCCACCCGAATTTCTGGTATCAAATGAACGGTAGGACGACTTTCCAACCAAGTATTGACACTGACGAATTAGCTGAATTCGGTATACCATCTGCTAAAGCTCCCGGAGTCAATCTTCACATCAAAAAATTATGGGAAGAATTTGACAATAATCCAGCTAATCGTCCAGATCAAGTCACTTTTGAAATCCAACGGAACCATACAACAGATGCTGCAGCTTGGAAAAACGGATATATCCGCATCACTAAACCAGCTAAAGATACTGCAAATTCGTGGGAACGTGCAGACGTCGACAAACTCTCTGCAAATAGTGGAGAAAGTTATCACGAGATACTATCACTGCCTCAATATAATAATCAAGGTCAAGCATTCAGTTACCAAACAATCAAAGAACTACCTGTACCAGGATATGATTCTCAACAAATAGATGCACTGACATGGAAGAATACTAAACAATTCACACCGTTAGACTTAAAAATAACGAAAAATTCCTCTACAGGAGAAAAGGATCTCATTGGCGCTGTTTTCAAATTAACAGGAGATTCTATTGATACTTTACTAACTGATAATGGTGATGGGACCTATTCTCTTCCGGAAAATGTCAAATTGCAAAAAGAAATGACTTATACACTGACAGAAACAAAAGCTCCAGAAGGTCATGAATTAAGCAAGAAGACTACTTGGGAAATCAAGATTGCTTCTGATGGTACGGTAACCATTGATGGAAAAACAGTCACTACTTCCGATGATACGATCCAGTTGACCATTGAAAATCCTTTTGTTGAAATTCCTATAGCAGTACGTAAGTATACGATGCAAGGGACGGGCAAAGAGATGAATCTTAAAGGTGCAGCTTTTGCCCTACAGAAAAAAGAAGCAAACGGTGCTTATCAGCCAATGGACAGCCAAACAACGAATGAAAAAGGTCTTGCCATTTTTGATTCACTCACACCTGGAGAATATCGAGTCGTTGAAACAGCTGGTCCTGCCGGATATGATACTTCGCCGGGAAATTATGAATTCCAAATCGACAAATATGGAAAGATTATTTACACGGGGAAAAACACCGAGACAACGAATGGCATGTGGACGCTCACTCATCAAAATCGATTAAAAGCGTTTGACCTGACAGTACACAAAAAGGAAGACAACGGACAGGCATTAAAAGGAGCCAAATTCAGACTGCAAGGACCAGAAATGGACTTAGAATTGCCAAAAGATGGACAAGAAACGGACACCTTTCTATTCGAAAATTTAAAACCTGGAACTTATAAGCTGACCGAAACCTTTACACCAGAAGGATACCAAGGACTAAAAGATCCAGTTACTATCATCATAAAAGAAGATGGATCGATTCAAGTGGATGGACAAGAGTATGAGTCTGTTCTTTCACCAGGAGCCAAAAACAACCAGATTTCTTTAGACATCACGAATCAGGCAAAAGTACCATTACCTGATACGGGAGGAATTGGCCGCTTAGGAATCTATCTAGTAGGGATGATTGGTTGTACATTTTCTATTTGGTATCTTTTTTTCAAAAAAGAAAGAGGGGGCAGCTAATATGAAAAAACTTGGTTGGCTTAGTATGTGTCTCTTCTTATTACTGTTTAAACCTGCTTTTACTCAGGCAGTAACAGCAACAGAACCAGATATGGTCCAGATCACTTTGCACAAATTACTGTTTCCAAATGGCCAACTACCGGAAAACCAGCCAAGTGACGGACAAGAAAAAGAGTTATTGCAAACGTATCGGGGATTGAATGGAGTCACATTTCAAGTTTATGATGTCACAGAATCTTTTTACCATTTACGAGAAAAGGGGAAAACAGTAGAGGAAGCACAAACAGAGATCGCAAAAAACGGTAAGTCTTCTGGCACGTTTATCGCAGAAGCAACAACCGCAACTCTGAACAACGAAGATGGTATTGCTTCTTTTTCTCTACCTGCCAAAGATCATAAAAAAAGAGAGAAAGCGTATCTTTTTTTTGAATCCAAAGCACCAGAAGTCGTCAAAGAAAAAGCAGAGAACATGGTAGTTGTTCTACCTGTATATGGACAAAACGATCAAGAACTTTCATCTATCCATTTGTATCCTAAAAATGAAGAAAATAACTACCCTGATCCTCCTTTTGAAAAGGTATTAGAAGAAACGAGGGATAATTTTACGATTGGTGACAAAGTCACTTATTCCTTGCACACGACGATCCCTATGAATATCTTAGACTATCAAAAATTCGTATTATCAGATAGTGCGGATGGAGCATTAACGTTTTTACCTAATAGTCTAACGATGTCATCGAATGGACAAAAGCTATCCGAAGGATTTGTCATACACACGAAACCACACGGATTTGAAATTGCATTTTCGATTCCTTCGCTAGAAAAATATGCTGGAAAAAACCTGACCATTTCTTATCAGATGCAGCTAAACAGTACAGCTCAGGCGAACAAGGAAATCAATAACAACGGAACACTAGATTTTGGTTTTGGTATCAGCACAAAGAAAGTCTCTGTATATACAGGGAGTAAGCAATTTGTCAAAATCGAGACAAATAAACCAAACAAACGATTAGCTGGCGCAGTATTCCTTATTAAAAACAAAGCAGGAAATTACCTGCAACGAACAGCCAACGGATACAAGTGGACAAGTAATGAATCAGATGCGCTTCACCTGACCTCCGATAAAAATGGCGCTTTTTCAATTATCGGGTTGAAAACAGGAGATTACTGGTTAAAAGAGATCAAAGCACCATCTGGTTATATTTTAAGTGAAACAGAAATTCCGTTTACCATTTCAACTAGCCTCTCTGAGGAGAAAGAGACTGTCGGTAGATTGAAAGTAGTCAACAAAAAAGAAAATAGTCGTCCATTTCTTCCTAAAACAAACGAAACGAAAAACATCCTTCTAGTCGTTGTTGGCATGGTGTTCGCAAGCCTTGCAATATGGTTGTTTATTAAAAAAAGAACAGGAGTGACAAAATGAAAAATCATAAAAAAATAAGCATTATATTAGGTGCACTTTTTCTTATTTTACCATTAATCACAAGTAGCTTCGGCGCAAAAAGAGTGTTTGCGGAGGATACAGCAGCTCAAGTCATTCTCCATAAAAAGAAAATGACTGATTTACCCGATCCTTTGATTCAAAACAGTGGGAAAGAAATGAGTGAATTCGATCAATACCAAGGATTAGCCGATATTTCATTTTCCGTTTATAACGTCACTACAGAATTTTATGCGCAACGGGAGAAAGGAGCGTCGGTGGATGCAGCAAAACAAGCAGTCCAATCTTTGACTCCTGGTACACCAATTGCATCAGGAACGACAGATGCGGATGGAAATGTGACTTTATCTTTACCAAAAAAACAAAATGGGAAAGATGCAGTCTACACAATCAAAGAGGAACCAAAAGACGGAGTGACAGCTGCCACAAACATGGTGCTCGCTTTTCCTGTATACGAGATGATCAAACAAGCAGATGGCTCTTATAAATACGGGACAGAAGAATTGGACACTATCCATCTCTATCCTAAAAATATAGTTGGTAATGATGGAACATTGAAAGTGACCAAAGTCGGTACTGCCGAAAACGAAGCACTAAACGGTGCAGCATTCATTATTTCTAAAGAAGAAGGAACACCAAGCGTCAAAAAATATATCCAAAGCGTCACAGATGGATTGTACACTTGGACAACGGATCAAACGAAAGCCAAACATTTCATTACTGGTCATTCTTATGATATCGGCAACAATGACTTTGCCGAGGCAACGATTGAAAAAGGTCAATTGATCGTCAATCATTTAGAGGTTGGAAAATATAATTTAGAAGAAGTAAAAGCTCCTGATAATGCAGAAATGATTGATAATCAAACAAACACGCCGTTTGAGATCTTGGCAAATAGTCAAACTCCTGTAGAAAAGACAATCAAAAATGATACGTCCAAAGTCGATAAGACAACTCCACAATTGAATGGAAAAGATGTCGCAATCGGAGAAAAAATCCAATATGAGATCTCTGTCAATATTCCTTTAGGTATCGCTGATAAAGAAGGAACACAAAACAAGTACACGACATTCAAACTCATTGATACTCATGACGCTGCTTTGACATTTGATCATGAAACTTCAGGAACGTATGCGTATGTCTTGTATGATGGGGATAAAGAAATCGATCCAACAAATTATTCTGTCACTGAACAAACAAACGGATTCACGGTTTCAGTTGACTCGAATTATATTCCTTCACTCACTCCTGGTGGTACGCTGAAATTTGTTTACTATATGCATTTGAACGAAAAAGCAGATCCAACAAAAGGGTTTTCTAACCAAGCAAATGTCGATAACGGACATACAAATGATCAAACGCCACCGTCAGTCGATGTCGTTACTGGCGGCAAACGATTTGTCAAAGTAGATGGTGATGTTGCATCAGATCAAACACTTGCTGGAGCAGAATTCGTCGTTCGTGATCAAGAGAGTGACACAGCCAACTATTTGTCGATCGACCCATCTACAAAAGCCGTCAACTGGGTTTCGACGAAAGAATCAGCAACAGTTTTTACAACCACAAACAACGGTTTAGTTGATGTGACAGGTCTCAAATACGGCACGTACTATCTGGAAGAAACGAAAGCACCAGAAAATTATGTTCCATTGGCAAACCGCGTAGCATTTACTGTCGATGAACAATCTTACGCAACAGCAGGACAGTTGATTTCTCCTGAAAAAATACCAAATAAACACAAAGGTACACTTCCTTCAACAGGTGGTAAGGGAATCTATCTTTATATTGGTGCAGGAGTGATCCTTCTATTGATTGCTGGATTGTACTTTGCTAGACGCAAGCATAGTCAGATTTAATCTTTGTACATGAATTGGAAAGAGGAGCAGTGGCTTACGCAATTGCTCCTTTTTCTTTTATTAACAACTAGTCAGCACAAGGAGAACACAAATGAAACAAAAGAAAAGGAACTATCTAGACCTGCTAATGATCCTTCTGCTTCTGTCAGGGATAGGCGTCTTGGCTTATCCATTCGTTAGCGATGCGCTGAATAACTACCTGGATCAGCAAATCATCTCTCATTATCAGCAACAAGCAGTAAAAGAAAATGAAGCAGTCATGGCCAAAATCCAAAAAGACATGACAAAGAAAAACCAGCAATTAGCAAAAAAAGGAGGAAATCCCGGTGTTGATCCCTTTACTAAGAAAAAGGAACCAGTGAAAACAGACAAAACCTATTTTGAAAAACATACGATCGGCGTTCTGACGATTCCTGAAATCAATGTCCATTTACCGATTTTTGACGAAACAAATACCGTGCTGCTAGAAAAAGGCGCTTCGTTATTGGAAGGCACATCTTATCCTACTGGGGGAGAAAGTACACATGCCGTTATTTCCAGTCATCGGGGACTGCCTCAAGCAAAGTTGTTCACTGACTTGCCAAAACTGACTTTAGGTGATTCTTTCTATATCGAGATCAACGGACAGACACTTGCTTATCAAGTCGATCAGATAAAGACGGTAGAACCAACTGATACAAAAGACCTGAGAATCGAAAAAGGAAAGGATTTCGTGACACTACTGACTTGTACACCTTATATGATCAACAGTCATCGCTTACTTGTCAGAGGGCATCGCGTTCCTTATCATGCAAAAGAAGTGCAGAAAGAAGTACAGAAAGTATCTGAGAACAAACGTTTCTTCCTGTATGGATTGATAGCTATAAGTATACTGATTTTTCTGTTTCTTATTTATCTTTTTCGGCAAACATTTAAAATAAGAAACAGAAGGTAACTGTGTCTCTTTTCTATGATAGATGTATTCAAAGCAATGCGTAAACAAATAAACTGGCTGAAGTTTGAAAAAGAAAACTTCAGCCAGTTTATTTGTATAACGATATCAAAGAAAGCTTGTCTCAATTTTTCCGATATTCTTTAAGAAGGCCTTTTTGCATCAATTCTTGTTTGTTTTTCAAGTTGCGGATATTCTCTTCAAAATTTTGAGAATATATCACTGAGAATAACGTATTTAATACGTAATCGAAGGCAATTTGAGAGGAGAAAGTCGCTACTTTAGCAAAATCATATTCCTCCTGCGATATAACAAGACACATATCAGCCTGTTTGGCCATTTCTGAATGCTGATTTCCGGTAATCAATAATGTTGGAGCTCCTACATGCTTTAGATAGGTCATTATCCGTTCATAATGATGGATACGACCGCTGTAGCTAATAAAAACTGCGCAATCCTCGCTAGTCAAATTGGCTGCATTCCAAGAAGAATCGCTATATTCTTCGGCCAAGATCAAAAATTTATTCAACTTGACCATTTTATTCTGGAACTTCCTTGCCGTGATTTGGGAATCGCCTTTTGCAAAAAGAAAAATTCGCTGTGCGTTGTTCAATACTTTACTGATGTGATCCAAATCTTGATGCTCGATCTGCAATTGCGCTTTTTTTATTGACTGGATCGACAAATCTGCCATTTTCTTTGCAATTTGTTGTGTGTTATCTTCACTTGAAAAAGGAAAATTAGGATCGACCGTTTGATTAAACTGGGCAATCAATTGATGAACTTCCCGTCCTAGTTCGAAACGAAATTCTTTAAATCCGCTGAAGCCCATTTTTTTGCATAAACGAATGATAGCTGAATGGGAAGTATACGTAGCTTTTGCTAATTCTTCAATCGTCATGTAGACTGCGGCTTCGATATTCCTCCGAATATAATCAGCGATCCGTTTCTCTGTCGTGGTAAACAACTCTTGTTTGGTTAATTTTTCTTCAATAAGCATGATCTGACCTCCAAATTCTATCTTACTGATAAATGCTTGGTTCCGCCACTCTCTTTTTGATTTTTTACCTTACTTTGAACATAAATTTCACCAAACCAAATGATAACAAATGTTTTTCTGAACTTTTTTGCCAGAATAGCTATTATAGATACTTTCTATATTTTTCTAAGATATACTGAAAACAACAATAAAAGGAGGTACAAATCATGCTTACAATCGCTTATCTCGGTAATGGAAAGAGTACAAATCGCTATCATTTGCCATTTTCAAGAAAACTTACGGACAAAATCAATATCAAAAAAATTTTTTCCCCATCTAAACCAGTGTGGGAAACATTTGAAGACATCGAATATACCGATCAGTTATCTGATCTTTGGAATGATCCTGAGATCCAATTAGTTGTCATTACTACGCCAAGTCAATTTCATTATGAATATGGAAAAATGGCACTCGAACATGGAAAGAATGTATTGGTAGAAAAACCTTTTGCAGAAACGTCAAAGGAAGCAGAAGAGTTATTTGCATTAGCAAAAGAAAAAGGGCTATTTATCCAATGTTACCAAAACAGACGGTTCGATTCTGACTTCTTGACAGTCCAAAAAGTAATCGAAAGCGGAAAATTAGGGGATATTTTAGAAGTAGAAATGCATTACGATTATTTCAGACCAGAAGTACCAGAAAATACGCATGAATTTTCTACTGCAAACAGCTATTTATATGGACATGCTTGTCATACAGTAGACCAAGTTCTTTCTTATTTCGGCGAACCAGATGATATCCGTTATGATGTTCGTCAACTATTAGGGAAAGGACGAATGAATGATTACTTCGATTTGGACTTTTTCTACGGAAACATGAAAATTTCGATAAAATCCAGCTATTTCCGTATCAAAGAACGTCCAAGTTTCGTCGTTTATGGAAAAAAGGGGATGTTCGTGAAACAAACGAAAGATCGGCAAGAAGAACATCTTAAAATGTTTTATATGCCTGATCATGAAGACTTTGGGATCGACTTGCCCGAACACTACGGTGTATTGACTTATATAGATGAACAAGGGGATTATCATGAAGAAAAAGTGATTTCCGAGGTCGGTGATTATAGACGCGTCTACGAAGGCATTTACGAGACATTAGTCAATGGCGCTGAAAAAGTCATTAAAGATGAAGAAACAATCTTACAGATGAAAATTTTGGAAGAAGGAATCAAAGGCATTCAAGAATCAGAAAATAAAAGATGAAAACATGACATCTTTGTAAGAATCGGGTTTGTTTTTTGACGCACAAACTGTCTTATTGTACGATGAAAAAGTATAGAATTACTAGGAGGAACCAATATGACAAATTATGATGGTGAAAAACACAAACGATTAAGAGGTTCAATGGCCCCTAAAACGGAAGATGAAGTAGCTCTAGCAGGTACTAATTCTGGTGAAACAGAAGATAAAGAAGAATCATTAGCTGGTACAAACTCCGGTGAAACAGAAAACAAAGAAACAGCTTTATCTGGTTCAAATTCTGTAGAAGAAGAATCAGAGCCTAACGAACCTAATCACTTTGAAAAAGATATCGAAAAAGCGGTTGAAGAGGTCAAAGAAAAATTTGAAGAACTGACTTCAAAAAAGAAACACGATCATCATTAATTCATAAAAGCAGGGAGCCATTTGGTCACCTGCTTTTTTTATGTAACCCGATAGAGGTCGTTTGGTACAGTCGTAAAAAAAATCTAACTGTAAGTTGTACCAAACAACCCTCGATTTAAAAGCGGTATCATACTAGAATACAAATAGGAGGTGAACAGCGCTGTGAACTACAAAATTAGTTATCTCCTGAAAACACCCAGAGAAATCAGTCTAGAAAGAGCAGCCGAGATCATCGAAGTAAATATAGACGAGGCAATCAACCAACTAACTCCCTTTGCCGAATATATGGATGAGACCCATATCCATCTGAAAAAATTTCGAGCGATCGACTGGGCAGAAAAATACGTGAATATCACTCGCTTTGAAGCGGTGTACACCGAACAAGAGCGTAGAGATCTTCTTTATTTGATGGTCTATTCGAATAGCATACCTATTTCTGTATTTCATTTTCAAGACTTTCTTCAGGTTTCTAAAGGAACAGTCCTATCGGATATCAAAAAAGTAAGAAAGGAATTAGAAGGGGAAGAATGTCAGCTGACATATACTAGAAAAGCAGGCTTTAGGCTACTAGGGTCAGAAGTGATATTGAGAAGGGAAGCAAAAAATCGCACTGCTCATTTAATGCAATCGCTTGCTGGAAGATTTGGTCTCACGTATTTAACCGCAATGCTCTCTCTTGATTGTTATGCAAAAGCCAGAGATTTGTTAGACAACACAATCTCTCTATCAGATCTTCGCTTTGCACCCAATCGAATGGATGAGTTAGCGTATTATTTAAGTTTGACCACTAATCGAATCGGAAAAATATCTGTAGAAAAGGTAAAAGATGCTGAACTTTTAGCTTCTCTTGCGATCAATGACATCAGCCGACAAATATTGACTGGCTTAGGCTATTCCGAACATCTAGAGTCAGAGATTCTATTTCTCTCTCTTTGCTTAGCCTCCATTGTTGAAGGAGATATCCAGGAGCCTGCGCTTGATTTTTTGCTGGAATGTTCTTCAGAAGTCATCCATCGCATGGAATTCCTGATGGCCATAGAATTTGATTCATTTCGTGAATTATTGATGAATGTCTTTTATCACTTGGTACCTGCCTATTTTCGTATTTCTTATTCTTTTTATTTGCCTAATGTGATGATTGATCAAATCAAACATCAATATGCTTCCATCTATGAAATGACAAGAAAAGCATTGCGTCCGTTAGAAAAACGGATAGGAAAGAGCATCCCTGAAGAAGAGGTTGGGTTTTTCACTATACTATTCGGCGGAGAAATAAGAAAAGTAGATGAAGAAGAGAGAAATAGAAAAATAAGAGCCGTGATCGTCTGTCCAAGTGGCATTAGCTCTTCATTGATCTTAAAAAGCGAACTTCAGCAATTATTCCCGATGATCCTTTTTACAGAGACCAATTCAGCTGATCGCTTGCACGAGGTTGATGAAACTTCTTACGATATCGTTTTTTCTACTGTGCCTCTCACGCTTACGAATAAGAAAAAGTCACTGTATGTCCTACAACCAATCATGACTGACTTGGAAAAAAACCAGCTGATCAATCAAGTACAAAGAGATTGGCTGATACCAGGATTCTCCATGCCTTCTGCTCAAGAATTGCTAGCTGCGCTACTTCCATATATCGAATTAAAAGAAGGTGTAGATGAAGAAAAGCTCTATCAAGTCTTAAATCGTAAAATGAACAAACTTTTAGAAAAGAAGGAGGATCAACGTCCTATGCTATCTGAATTATTAACAGAAGAAATGATCCAATTATCCGATCAACCAAAAAACTGGCAAGAAGCAATCACACTTGCCGCACAACCGCTATTATTAAAGAATAAAATAGAGGAGAGTTATATCAAAGCGATGATTGAACGTGTGGAGCAGTATGGTGCGTTTATCCACATCGGCGACCACATCGCACTGCCGCATGCTCGTCCGGAAGACGGTGTAAACGAAGTAGGGATGTCTTTGCTGAAACTTCAACAACCAGTTGATCTAATCGATGATCCTGCTCATCCCATCAGCTTATTTATCTGTTTAGCCGCTATCGATAACGAGGCACATCTTCGGGCGTTGGCAAATTTAACCAAGCTACTTTCTAATAAACAAAATCTTCAAGAACTATTACAAGCCTCAACAAAAGAAGAAATACTAGCAATCATAAAAAAGGGAGACGAATAACATGAAAATTTTTGCAGTGTGTCAAAGTGGATTAGGAACAAGTTTTATGGTAGAGATGAACATCAAACAAGCTCTTGCAGATCTTGGAGCAGATGTGGACGATTTCGAAGTAAGTCATACGGATGTTGGGAGTGTATCTAGCGATATGGCGGATTATTTCTTCATTGAACATTCTTTGAAAGATACACTTACCTCTATACCGGATGAAAAACTCGTGCCGTTGCAATCGATCATCGACAGTGATGAAGTAAAAGAAAAAGTAGAACAGATCTTGTCAAAAGAATAAAAATGATTCAAGGGAGGAAATATCAATGGATAAATTGTTGAATTTGTTTGTTTCAATCGTCAGTCAGCCCTCCATCCTCGTTTCTCTGATTGCACTGCTTGGGCTTGTTCTGCAAAAAAAGAAATTTTCAGAAGTGATCCAAGGAACCATCAAAACATTTGTCGGATTCTTAGTATTGATTGGCGGCGCTGGACTGATCAGTAATTCATTAACCCCTTTCGCTTCGATGTTCCAAACGGCTCTGCATACCCAAGGTGTAGTTCCAAGTAATGAAGCAGTAGTGGCGATTGCTTTACAACAATTCGGCACACCTACTGCCTTGATCATGCTAGTAGGGATGATCGTGAATATTCTACTTGCTCGATTCACAAGATATAAATTTATTTTTCTTACAGGTCAAGCGATGCTTTATGTTTCTTGTCTGACAGCAGTCATTTTAGTAAGCGCTGGATTTACTGCAAACGTGTGGATGATCTTATTAGGAGGGATTTTTGAAGGAACACTATTAACTATTACGCCCGCTCTTTGTCAACCATTCATGAAGAACATTACTGGGAACAACCAAGTTGCGCTGGGGCATACCGGCAATATCGGTTATGCGTCTAGCGGGTGGATCGGTAAGTTCTTTGGAAATAAAGACCGCTCTACAGAGGACATAAAGATTCCTAAAAGTTTCAGTTTTTTGCGAGATTCTACTGTATCGATCATGCTCTTGATGTCAATCGTATATGTCGCACTTGCCTTATTAGCAGGTCCTGGATTTGTTGAAAGAGAATTAAGCAATGGAGATAATGCTGTAATCTTTGCATTGATCCAAGCTGGAACATTTACAGCAGGGTTTGTTATCGTCCTTCAAGGGGTTCGGATGGTGTTGGCAGAAATCGTTCCAGCATTCCAAGGAATCGCTAAAAAGCTTGTACCTGATTCTAAACCAGCGTTAGATGTCCCTATCGTTTTTCCATATGCACCTAATGCTGTATTGATTGGCTTTTTTGTCAGCTTCTTTGTAGGAACGCTATCGATGTTTGCCATGATAGGCTTGCAGACTACAGTCATCATCCCTGGAGTAGTTGGCCATTTCTTTTGCGGAGCTGCTTCTGGTGTTTTCGGCAACTCGACTGGCGGTAGAAGAGGGGCGGTATTAGGTTCTGCTTTCAATAGCTTATTGATTAGTTGGTTGCCATTATTTATCCTTCCGGTATTAGGAGATCTTAAAATCGCTTCTTCCACATTTGCCGATACTGATTATCTAGTACCAGGACTTGTACTTGGGAAACTAGGAGAATACGGTCAAATGGCATTGACAGTCGGAATCATCGCTTTCTTTTTACTTGTCGTATTATCTAGCTTTCTTTTTGCCGGAAAAAGAACAAACATTGTTTCTAAAGAACAGAATTAAGCAAGCTTCAAAATAAAAACTGCTTGGACAATATCAGAAGACGATCGAATGTTTTCTGATAGGTCGCAAGCAGTTTTTTGTTTTATGCATTTATTTTTGAATGGATTGTTAAGGCAAGTGGCTGTTTTGCTAGAAGAGGATAACTTTTACCATTCATTTTCACTGTTCCGCCTGTTCTATCAGAAGTAATCACGATCTTATCTTCTGTTTTTTCCAGCGAAATCATTCCATCTTTGATAGGTAGCGTACAATTCAGTGTTTCAAATGAATCTAGATTAGGTTGTATCATAAATTCTTCATAACCTGGCTTTGTTGGATACAAACCGATAAAATAGCGTCCTAAAAGATAGATTGGGCTTGCTCCCCATGCATGGCATAAGCTTTTTCCATAAGGATCTCCATACATACTGTACTTTTCATTTCCTGTTTGAGTAGGGTCGTATTCTTCCCAGAAAGTTACCGCATCATGTGATAACATCCCTCCCCAATAATCAAGAATCGTTTGGTAGACGATTTCCGTCTGTCCTAGTTTGCATAAGGCATCTTGTTCATAGAATTTAAAATAGGGGGTAGTGATCTGTGTGATCGAGTCATTCAACAAGACATTCTTTAAAATCGATTGCTGTTGTTCTTTGTTAGCAAAATCGAATAAAACAGCGAAAATATTCGCATGACGCGTCACATTTCTTCTCCCAGATTCATAGCAATCGATAAAAGCGCCAAGTTCTTCATCCCAAAAGTAGTCAAATAGGTTTTGTTTCAATACCTGGTATTTTTCTTGATAGAGATCAGTAGGATAAATTTCAGCCTCTCCATATGTTTCAGCTAAGATATTTCCGCAAGTGATCATAGAGTGGTAGGCTTTCAGTAATAGGACTTGTTCTGCAGCAAGCGTTCCTTCTTTATCCATTTCAGACCAATCAATAAAGATCCAATCTTTTGCTCTTCCATAAATAAACCCTAATTCATTCGTTTGTTCCATCAAGTACCTCATCAATGATTGCATCTTAGGATAGACAATACGTAAAAATTCGCAGTCTTTCGTCATCATATAGTGGTTTTCGATGCCAATCAGCCATAAGATCGAATAGTCGACAATCGTATTCATATGTTGCTTGATTTCATTTTGTCCTCTTAATGCGAATATCGTTCGCTTATTGATTTCCTCGTCAAAGAAAAGATATTGATTGATCATAAATGATTGATACGCATCTCCAGACCAAATCCAGCGGTCTCGTTTGATACCGTCGATAAAAAACAAATCACTACATAACTTGAAAGTTTCTTCTGATACTGACCAGATCTGATTCAATAAAGAAGAATCGCTTGAAAAAGTAGCTTGTTTCGAAAGAGATAAAAATTCATGAAAAACTTGAAGTTGAACCATTCCAGTAGAAACCTCCGGTATAAACAAATAGCGAAAAGCGCGTTTACGAGCTTTCATTTTTCTTGTCATTCCAATTTGTTTATAGTAACAATACTCGATATCCATAGCTTCTACATCGGACTCTCCATAACATAGAGTGATGGATTCGATAGGATCGTCCAGAGATATTAGTTCTACACAGCCATTCACTGCTCGTCCAAAATCGAATAAGACTCCTCCATTAACCTCCGTTTCAGTAACTGGATGGACACATTCTTTTTGATAATAGATTTGATTTGGATCTTTAGCGATATCGACATAGAGTGGACTCCAGCCAGCTGGGTATTCTTCAATAAAGTTGCTTGCTGTCCAGCCGATATCTGATTTTATTTCATCTCCCTCGATAAACATCGCTGGTAGCCCAGATGTATGTCCAACGAAGATCCGGATTTTTACTTTACCAGCCGGACAAGTCAGCCATTTTCCACATGGATGCTTTTGCCCATTAATTTCTACGTACCCAACTCCTTGGATCGTCACTTTGAACATGGAAGGATGATCAAGAAAGTAATATCTCTTAAACTTGACATTCCGATGACAATCATCCATGTACCAGTACGCCGGCCAGTCGAAACCTCGTTCTTCTCGTTGGAAATTTTGTAGCAGTCCATGGCGGATCTCAAAGTCTCCAGGATACCAAAGCCATCTATTTTGTGATTTTTCATTTGTCATTTTGCGCGACCTCCATCAAAATTATTTTGTTGTCAATTGTTCTTTTATTTCTTCATCTACTCTTATCACTGTCTTTCTATTCGTCCTGTATACCACTAGAACGCTAACAAGCGCGCTAATCAACAGCAAGATACTGCCATTAACGAAAACAGCAAGTGTCTTACTTCCAAGAGAAACAAAAGAGAGAAAAAGCAAACCATATGGTGCAATGAAAGTGCCTAAATTAGCGCCAACTAGTAAGATCGAAGTATTGAAACTCTCCGCATGCTTAGGCGCTTGGATACTCACTTGGTTGAATAAATAAGGAATGAATAACGAAAAAGAAATCCCAGTTAAAATCGCGCCAAATCCAATCACATACAGATTCATGGCACTGGCAATCAATACAAAGCCAATACCCATCAGTAGTAAAGAAAGAGTAAGCATATAACGATGTGCTTTTGCCTGAAGCCAGCCAAAACAAACTCCGGCGGCCATACTTGCCAACTGCATGATGGTCAAGATATTCGCTGCATTGGTTTCGTCTCCTAGAGAATAGGTCGTCAAGACTGTGGCTAATTTGATTGAGACAGCATTATATACCACGATGATCAGTAAGAGAAAAATACCATAACTAATCATTTTGGGATTTGTTTTGATTACTTGTCTTGCTGAAGCTGTGCCTTGTACTTGAATCTCAGTTGTTTCAGGTCTAGGAACAAACAAAACAAACAAGATTAAAATAGGTAAGCTGATGGCGTAGACTAAAAAAGTATATTGCCAGCCGAACTGTACTAGTTGTCCTGCAACAAATGTCATTAGAGCTGCACCAAATCCCTGAAATGCACTTTGAAAACCAATCATAGATGCACGTTCATCTCCGTGATAAAAGGCAGCAATCATGCTGACTGCCAAAGAATTGATCAATCCGAAGCCAATGCCTAGCCCAGCTCGTGAAGCTAAGACGATACTGTAACTTTGCGAGAAGAGGGGGAGGACACCACAAATCGATGCAATCACTAACCCGATGATCACAGTCTGTTTTTGTCCGATTCTCCTAGCAATAAAACTACTAAACAAAACGAAAATAGTGACCATAAAAGATGGAGCAGTCGTTAATAATTCAACAGCAGATAAAGAACGCGTGGCATAAGTAGCTGACATACTGGGAATCGCTGATGTGACCGCACCAGCAGAAGTCAAAATAAGAGAGACTGACAGTAGAGAAAATTTCATCATTTTTTTATTCATACACATATCCCTTTCACTTTTTTGTAATCGCTTATCAAAAATATAGTATGAAGTAGCTCTTCACTCAATAGCGGAACCACAGGAAATTCATGTCCCAACCATAGAAAGTCTTTGTGAAAACCAAAATAGCTTTGCATATAATTGCAGTACAGCGTAAACTAATAAGCGAAAGAAACTGCTTACAAGAAGGAGGAAGTCAATTGGAACTAGCTGAATTAGACACTTTTTTGCGTAATGAAGAATCAATCGAAACTCTGCAGCGTGAACAAGGAAAGAATGTCAATGACTTAAACTTAGCTTATCATCTTCAGACACCACCAAAAATCCACCGAGGAGATTTATTTCAAAACGGAAATATTCATATCAGTAAACACCGTCGATATGCGGAAGTTCCTGAGCATACACATGATTTTGTTGAAATCAATTATATGTATAGCGGAAGATGCTCACAGGTCATCAATGGAGAAAGAGTGGATATGGAAGAAAGTGACGTGGTAATCATTGATAAAGAAGCTACTCAAAGAATTGAATACACAGGTCAAGAGGATATTTTAATCAACATCTTATTAAAGGAAGAGACCTTATCTACAGAAATATTGAACCATTTGGCAAGCACCAATAATCTGCTTTCTTCTTTTTTGATCAATGCGGCAAAAGAAAAGGGAGAACATACGCAATTCATTCATTTTCATGGCGGAAAAGCGAGTCGTTTGACGCATTTGATTGAAAATATGCTGTTGATTTATTTTGATACATACAGTCATAAAATCCGTTCACTAAACCTATATATATCACTACTACTAATCGAATTGACTCATTTATTAGAACAGCAAACCTTTTCGTCAGCAGATGGATACGCAGAAAACGAGATGCTTGGTATATTGGATTATATCGATAAGCATTTTACTTCTTGTACGTTAAAAGAAACAGCGGCTCATTTTGGCTACAATCCGGTCTACCTTAGTAATAAATTGAAAATGTATTTTGATGCTTCTTTTCAAGAATTGGTTCTACAAAAAAAATTTGACTTTGCATTGGAATTGATTCAAGAAACGAGTTTTTCGTTGGAAGAGATTGCTAATCGCATCGGATATAAACAAACCACTTCTTTATTCAAATTATTCAAAAAGTATTCAACATGTACACCCAATGAATGGAGAAACACCCGATAAGAAGAACAGTCTGACATGTAAAAAACAGGTAAGACTATTCAAAGTCTTACCCGCGTATTAACTAAACTCAATCAAGAGAAGAAGGAAAAAGTTGATGGCACCATATAGGAGATAAGTTGCTATAAATAGATGTTTTAGTAGTGGCTGTTTCCACTTGTGCCTTCTCTTCATTTGATAAATACTCACTAGTAAGCATACAGTGATGATAGATACGCTGATCTTTCTAACTTGGAAGATTAGCGTCCATAGATGGGAATCCATTGTTAATTGGACACGTGGCAGAAAAAAATAGAGGACACTCAAAAAGACATACTTTATCCAAGATGAACCATTGGACTTATTCTTCATAATATTCACTCATTTCAATAGGTTAGTCAGACAGATAGACTTTTGTTTGGTACATATCATAAGGTATATCCGATACTAGTGTACTCATTTCTTATCTTCCAATAAACATATAGAAGGAACAGTTTTTTCATAAACAAGAAAAAGCAGTTCCTTTTTTAAACTTCTTTTATTGTATCCTTTAGATAATGTGATTGAAGAAGGGAGGAGGAGATGAAAATGGTAAAGGCTTGGTTAAGTGGTTTAGCTGCTTACAGCGTTGTTGGACAAACTGATTTATTTTCTGCGTTCGCTATGTACTTGTCTAAGTATCGTTTTGTGTTATTAGGTGCTCTTTTTTTCGTGATTCTATTAACTGTTCTGTTGAGCAAAAAGATGTCCGCAAGTTCAAGTACGAAGAGTAACGCACCTGGTAATAAGGGTTTTCAGAAGCAGCAGCAATATAAAAACTATCGTAAGTGATATTTTCTATCTCTTTAAAGAAATCAAAGGATGATACGGCAACTATTTACTATTTACAATGAGGTGAAGCATGGGAAATTTTGCATTTATCATAACTTTTTTAAGCGAATTTGCTGTCTTAGCACAAAATGAAGGAACTGGTATTTTTGCCACCTTCGTTGTTATGTATCTCATCCGATACGGATTGTCCACGTTTTTTGCCGTCTATCTGTTCATTTTTATCGTCAAACAGTTCTATGAATATCTAAAAGGCACCAGTATACGAAAAAACAAACGCCGATTTAAAAGACAGTTAGCTGCATCCTATAAAATACAAAAGAAAACGATCCAAGAAAATTACGAAAAAGGATTGACTGATACGGATAAAGTAAAGAAAAACGTTTATAACAAAACAAAACTTTAGATGGGACAATGAGGGAGCAGAGCAAATGGATATAGGGATTTCAATCGTAAATGAAGGGATATTGATTTTAGGTGCGATTGGCTTTTTATTATGGTTAATTATTTTTGGCTTGGTTTTATTTTCAGTTCTAAAGCGTACAAGGAAAAAGTATAGCTTTGATAAAGGTGGAGCTAAAGTAGCTCCATTAGTGATAGCGTTAGTACTTTTAGTTGTGTTGGCAGGGTACATGGGTGTAATCGTTTATCAGTTATCTGTTGTACGTATTTAGGAATTCGTTTCCATCAAAAATTATAATAACAGCTATTATAATTAACATATTGATAAAATGAATAAACAAGACTATAATTTCCATGAAAGTAACAAATAGTTATGAAAAAGGAGCTGTTTATTCATGAAAAAAACAAGTCGTAAAGTAGTAATCGTCGGTACAGGTTTTGTTGGAACAAGTATCGCTTATGCAATGATCAACCAAGGAATCTCTAATGAATTAGTCTTGATCGATGTGAACCAAGAAAAAGCAGAAGGGGAAGCACTGGATCTTTTAGATGGTATGGCTTGGGGCGATGAAAACGTTGCTGTATGGTCAGGCGGTTATGAAGAATGTAAAGATGCAGATATCGTTGTTATCACAGCTGGTATCAACCAAAAACCTGGCCAATCTCGTTTAGATTTAGTTAAGACAAATGCGTCAATCATGCGCCAAATCGTCAAAGAAATCATGGGATCAGGATTCGACGGAATTATCGTTGTTGCTTCAAATCCAGTAGATATTTTGACATATATCGCTTGGAACGAATCAGGCCTGCCAACATCACGTGTTATCGGTACTGGTACAACATTGGATACAACTCGTTTCCGTAAAGAAATCGCATTGAAATTAAAAGTAGACCCACGTAGCGTTCACGGCTATATCTTAGGTGAACATGGTGATTCAGAAGTTGCTGCATGGTCACATACAACTGTTGGTGGTAAACCAGTTTTTGAAATTGTAGAAAAAGATCATCGTATCGCAAAAGACGAATTAGATGTAATTGCTGATAAAGTTCGTAATGCTGCTTATGAGATCATTGATCGTAAAAAAGCAACTTATTATGGTATTGGTATGAGTACTGCACGTATCGTAAAAGCTATCTTGAATAACGAACAAGCTGTATTGCCTGTATCTGCTTACTTAACTGGTGAATACAACGAAAAAGATATCTTTACAGGTGTGCCATCAATCGTTGACGAAAATGGCGTTCGTGAAGTTGTTGAATTGTCCATCAACGAAGAAGAAAAAGCAATGTTCAGCAAATCAACAAGTGCTTTAAGAGAAGTATTGAACACTGTATTATAAGAGATAATGAGTAAGAACTAAAAAATCAAAACCTGCTTAACAGATATTTCAGCTGTTAAGCAGGTTTTTTATTGATATCTATAGGTAAGCAAATAAACGGAATGATTATAATCGATTCGGTCGAAAATGATCCATACGTATGAAATGTAATCTGCTGATTAAATAATCGAATCGATATCAATGACAACTAAAACTTAAGTAAATGATTTATCTATGTGATTAAAAATCCTTCAGTGATGGCAAACATAAATACAGTGAGTCGTAATCTGATTAACTGTATAAAGAAAATGGTTTTTATCATTTAATTAAACGCTGAAAAAGTAAGAAAAACTGCAAAATTTTTTTATAATTTTGCACAAGTAGATTTTGATGGAAAAACGACGATTTTTAATAAAAAACCGTTCGAGAGAGGCTTATTATTTTTTAAAACTACTTTGTATAATATATATTATGTAAACTAAAATATATAAAAAATCAATCCACTAGTTCTAAACCACTATTTCCTACTATTCACTCTTTTGTATTCCTTTTAAATCAATTATTTCAAAATTAATCCATATATTTATGAAAAAACTTTTTTGTATGAACAACCATACAAAAAATCAGCATATTCTTTAATGACATGCTGATTTTTTAAGAAATAAAGTTTTTAATTCGTTCATTTTATTGCGATTTGTCGTAAATAATTGGTTATCTTAGACTTCAGTGAATCGAAATCCAATGAACTAGTGGTAATCATTATGATAAAATCAACAGCTTCTTGACGAGAAAAAGCAACTGGACAATTATTCAGTTGAAGAAACAACAACATGGCAACAAGAGCAGTTCGTTTATTACCATTATGAAAAGGATGTTTTTTAGCTAAATTAATTGCTAAAATCGCCGCTTTTTCATAGACTTCGGGATAGAGTTCTTGATTAAATACTGCTTGTGAAGGCTGTTTAACAGCCATATCTAATGCATTAGCATCTTTTACACCAATCATTTCGCCTGGTGAGTAACGTAAAATAACTTTTGCGTTGATTTTGATAATTTCTTTAGTCGAAAGATACCTCATAAATCAACCAAATCTTTTAACGCGTCTTCATATTGATTCATGATCGAATCAACTAATGAATCAATATCAGGTTCTTCTTGTGCTTTGATCATTCGTACAGAACCATCAGATTGAAAAACATAACTGATTGCGTCACCCGTCTGCACACCCATGAATTCTTTTACTTCTGGTGGGATAGTTGTTACATCGCTATTGCCGGATTTTCTAATTTTATACTTTTTCATTTTTTTCATATTTCGCCACCCTCTATACCGTTCTATAGTAAGTACATTATATCCAAGTATATACATTTAATCAATGTATATACTATTGATTTGCTTTTTCTTACGAAAAAATGGTAAAGAAAAAGTTTGTGACATGACTTTTGTCACAAACTCTCGTATTCTTAACCAAAATATTGATGGAATACTTGCGTAATAACTGGTAGGAAATAAATAATGATCATAGCCCCTACCACCATCAATAATTGTTTACGCTGTTTCTTTCGTTTCAGCATGCTTGTCGTTTTATGAAAAAAATAAGTAGCGCTTTTAGCTCCTGCAGTCAAAGTCGATAAAATCAGCGTTGGTGAATATGCTGTTTGATTGTGCGTCAATGACAACAACTTCGTCCCGTAATCAGGATACTTTAGAAATGCTTGATACACAGCCACAATCGTGATTGCTCCCATAAGATAATTTAAAAATGAATGCACTTTTTTCAAATAAAAAAACTCCTTGCTATCTATATAAAATCAGCCTCCCCCAACATTTTTGCTTGATTGACTGATGTTTTTTGGTTTTATTGGTATTTATATTCTCGCTTTTCGGAATAAATATTCTGCTATTTCATTGTTTTCATTTACTCTACTTCGTTTTCATTATTTTTTCTTGATGTTTCTTTGTTTCCATCAACTGCTTTTGTTCCGCTGTTTTCGATCCATGGAAAAGAAAAACCGATCGTCATATCTTCTTTTAATACTAAAACTGCATCGAATTTCCCTTTTTTACCAGTAAAACCTTTGACAACTTTACTTGTCTTTCCTTTTGAAAGCAAATCTCTGAGATTTGTTTTAGTCAGCTTCTTTTTAGCTACTGTTGGCCACAATTTGAAGTCACATTCTGGGTTCAAGCATGTAGCGATTTTAGGATAAAGCATGACTATCCCTTTTTTACATTTTGGACATCTTCCTAATTGATCGTTTTTCTTCTCCATCGCTTTTATCTGGCGTGTTCCGCTGATCTCATCTGAGAAATCTACCTTATCGATTTGATTAGGTACTTCTGCCAATAAATGTAAGATGAATTTTTTGATGTTTTCTAAAAAAACAGATGGCGTCCCTTCTTGGTTACCAATTTTTCTCAAGTATCCTTCCCAGCGTGCAGTCATTTCTGCACTTGTCAGCAATGGTTCATTAGCTACTGCCTTACAAAGAGTGATTCCTTTTGGCGTAACGATTATTTCGTTTTTATTGACTTCGATGTAATGTTTCTGCTTAAGATTTTCAATGATATTGGCCCGCGTAGCTTCGGTCCCTATTCCTTCTACTTCTTTGAGGATTTCTTGCGCTTCATCATTATCCAGCGTTTTTCCCGCAGTTTTCATTGCTGTGATTAAGGTTCCTTCGGTATAGGGTTTCGGAGGTTGTGTTTCTTTCTCCATACTTTTCAGCTCTACTTCTGCTTCTTCATTTTCTACGATAGGAGGAAGAGTCTGAGCTTCTTTCTTTTTTGACTTGATGCGCAAGATTTCCTGCCACCCTTGCTGTAATGGGATCTTTCCGATACTTTTTAGCTTTAATTGCTGTACACCGGTCATTACAGTCGTCTCTTCATAAATATAATCTGCGGCAAACATAGCCACAGTGGTACGTAAGACTTGCAAATAGATTGCTTGCTGTAATTTAGATAGCTTCGCAAAGCGTGCAGGAGTCGGAATCGTTTTTGTCGGAATGATTGCGTGATGTTCTTGAACTTTTTTCGCATCGACATACCGTTTCTTTGCTCTGATCTCAGTTGTCTGTACTTCTTCTATTCCTAAAAACTTTTTATAGTTTTGCAGATGTTTAACCAGATACTGATGCTCATTTTCTGTGATGTAAAAGGAATCCGTTCTTGGATAGCTTAGAAATTTGCTTTCATACAATCCTTGAGCAGCATCAAGTGTGGCTTTAGCACTTGCTTTCATTAGCTGATTCATCTTTGTCTGCAAACTAGATAGCGAAAATAAACGTGGGCTATGCAACCTCTTTTCCTTTTTCGTAACTTCAAGAATCCTTCCGTTTTGCTTACCTAAATGTGCTCCGAATTTCTCTATTTCCTTCGTTAACTCTTCTTGTGTTTTAAATGCTTTTTTTGGTACGATTTTTCCTGAAAACTGTCCTTTGTTTGTCGTAATTAAACCTTCTCCTTCAAAGTACGTTTCTTTTTTGAAGTGTTTGATTTCTTCTTGCAGCTGATAAATCATGTAGAGTGTCGGCGTTTGTACACGACCAAGAGAAAAACTACCATCAATCCCTTTTCGTTGAAGCAGTAAGCTATATAATGGGCTTCCGTTCATTCCAATCAGCCAATCAGCATTCTGCCTTGCTTGCGCTTCTTTATATTTTGGAAAATAGTTCTTTCCAGGTTGGAGATTCTTAAAACCTTCATATATTGCTTCTTTTTCAAGAGAATTGATCCATAAACGTAAATAGTTCTTTTCCTTAGAAAATGCGTTTGCTTGTCGAATAATCGACCACGCGATGGCTTCACCTTCTCGATCACCATCTGTTGCAATAATAATGGTATCGGCTGACTGTAACTCTCGCTTTACGATCGAAAATTGCGCACGTTTGTCCCTTGGAACTTCGTAACGGAAGGTTTCTGGGAAAATAGGCAAATTTTCTAACGACCATTTTGCCCAACGCTCTTCATAAGCTCCTGGAGCAACCATATCTACCAAATGTCCAAAACCATAAGTGATGGTTACTTCACCAGCAAACAATGGATCGCTGATTTCATAATACCCTTCATGCCGCTTTCGCTGTTGGAAGGTTTCGGCATAGGCTTTTGCTTGTGAAGGTTTTTCAGCTAGTATCACCGTCTTCATCTTCTGACCTCCGTTACTTGATTTTTTGCGGACTTCTCTATTATGGAACATATTTTCGCATCTGGCAATAAAAAAAAGATACCGTATAGTCGAAACAGGCACAAAAAACATCAAGCAAACAAACGATGTTCCGTTTGCTGCTTGATGTTTCTAGAAAATATTCATCTTTAGCTGTCACTCTTGGTTAATCTGCCAGTTGATACCAAATCGATCAGTTACCATCCCATACAATTGAGCCCACGGAACAGTATCCAGCGGCATCTCAATCTTACCACCCTCAGCTAAGCTTTCAAATAGGCGCTTCGTTTCTTCTTCATTTCTTGTTTGGATGACTAAAGAAACATTATTTCCAACAATCAATTCAGGACCGATTCCTTCTGGCGTATCTGCAAACATAACTAATGTATCATAAATGTTCAACCGTGCATTCGTGATTAGATTTTTTGCTTCTTCTGGCAAGTTCATTTGTTCTATTCCAGGCATTTCACCGTATGTGGTGATACCTGATGCTTCAGTCTCAAAAACTTTTTCATAAAATGCGATGACTTCACGAGACTCATTTTTGAAGTTCAGATAGATATCCAATGAAAACAGCTCCTTTCTTGGTTATAATCTACCATAAGAAAGCGTTTTTTACGAGTGAATCGTTTGATTGATTCATGACAAAAGCCTTGTCTTCTTGATCTTTTTTATGATCATTTATTCAAAAAATCTGTAATAGCAGCTTGATTCATTTGATTATCAATTTCAAGAATACTGCCAGCATAATCACTTTGCCCATAATTCCACGAACCGTCTACTGGCACACTTATTCGATCAATGCCACCAGCTCCTCGTGCAATCGAAAAGAGATTTTTCGTCAAGAACCAAGCAGTGACATCTGTGGATGTATACCCTAAAGCTTTACCAGCTGCATAAGGTGCACGGATCAGATTCAATGGATTCTTCAATTGGCTGAAAATAGCGTTCATTACTTGCTGTTGGCGTCTGACACGGCCAAAGTCTCCTTCTTCATCCATTCGGAAACGTGCATATTGCAAAAGAACATGTCCATCCATCTTCTGGACCCCTTTTTTAATATCTACACCATCCAGATTCAGATCTTTTTCTGCATCGATCTTCACTCCGTTCATGAACAAGGCATCGATCACTTTTTCAAACGACTTGAAATCGACTTTCGCATAGTATTGACAATTGATTCCAAAATTTTCTACTAAAGTCTGACGCACTAAATCGGCTCCTCCGTATGCATAAGCTGAATTAATCTTATTTTGTCCTGCCCCTGGGATCGTAACGAAGCTGTCACGCATAAAAGAAATCAGTTTCGGCTTATGGGAAGGACCATCCAACTGTAAGACCATGATCGTATCGGCTCGCCCGGCATCTTCTCCGCGTGTATCACTCCCAAGGATCAAAATATTATGCGCACCATTCGTCGCTTTTTGCCCATGAAAGGTTTCTGAAGTCGCTGCCTCTAAGCTTGTGTCATGTTCAGCTACATATTTACCAATAAAAAATGAGATACCTGAATAAAGGATCAAAACAAGCAAAATCGATAGAATGATTTTTTTCCACGATCGCTTTCTTCGAGGTTTCAACGGTTTGTTCTTCTTTTGCCGATTGAAAAATTTTTTATTTTTTTGTTGTTCTTCTGCTCTTGGTGCATCTCTATATATCTGTTGTTCATGTTGGTTCAAATGTTCAAATGAATGCTGCTCTCTTTCATAAATACGGGTAGCATCTTCCTCATTTTCCATACGCGTTCGTTTTCGTTCTCTTCTAGCAAAAATACTCCCCGTATCCCGCTTCAGAGGTTTCGCCTTCTTATGGATGTCCTTATAGCGATCCATCCGACTCATTGTGGTTCCTCCTCGTTTCTTACTGATAAATAAAGGATACGATAACCAATCGACAAAAGCCTATCATTTTTTGATAATTTAATAAAAAATAACGAAATAAATGCTTCGATACATAAAGGATTACTTTTCTTGAGACCGTTTATGCGAGAATAAACAATCTTTATCTATTATCCTTTTTTATTCAAACAGCTTTTCAATCACATGGATCGGCATCTTTTCCTTTGTCCATAATTCAAACGCGATTGCTCCTTGGTAGATCAACATGCCAAGTCCATTGTATCCTTTTGCTCCTACTTTTTTTGCTTCTTTTAATAAACGTGTTTCTCTAGGTGCATAAATCAAATCAAAAACCACTAGATTCTCATGCATCATGTTTATATCTAAGAGCGGTGACTGATCGATTTTCTTTCCCATCCCGATATCTGTTGCATTGACTAGAAGGCAGCTTTCTTTCAAGTCTTTTCTTAATTGACCCGTATCGGCAAAGTCACGAACTTTTATCTTACAAGAAGTTCGATAGCTGAGTTGTTCGAATGTTTCTTTTACTTGAGCGAATGTTTGGTTGTTTCGTTTATAAACTACGATTTCCTCAGCGCCGTCTAACGCCGCTTGAACAGTAACTGCCTTTGCTGCACCTCCAGCGCCCAGCAGAGTCATTTTTTTCTTTTTGGCCGAAATTCCAGCTTCTTGCACGGATTGCATGAATCCCGCACCATCGGTATTATAGCCAATCAAACGTCCCTTTTCGTGCACGATCGTATTCACTGCTCCGATCAATTGTGCTTCCTGGCTTACCTCATCTAGGTAAGGAATAACCGCTGTTTTATTCGGCATCGAAAGGTTTACACCTAACATATCAAAAGTTCGAATACTTTCGACTGCTTGCTTCAAATTCATTGGATTTACTTTGAAAGCTAAATACACCGCATCGATATCGCTTGCTTCAAAAGCAGTATTGTGCATCAATGGAGATAAACTGTGAGAAGCTGGATCAGCAAAGAGCCCAGCTAATTTGGTTTTTCCAGAAATCATCTTATTCCTCCTTTGTTCTTACTTCAATAAAAAAAGCCACTTAGCGTTTGATACGAAAAAGTACGAAACGTCTAGGTGGCAAAGTAGCAAATTCTTTTCTCATCGTCTATTTGTCAGAGCAAAGAATATTCTATTTAATTGTTGAAATCATTGACTACGTGATCCTACAAAACACCCAAATATGTTCAATTGCTTATTGTTTTAAGTATAGGATGAATCAAAGGAAGATGTCAATGAGTTTTCAAGTTCTTCTACTGAAAGGGATTTTTCTGTCGAAATCAATCCACTACTTCTTCAAAGAACTGCAAAAGGTCGCTCATTGTCAAATGTTGCTTTTCTTTTTCAGAAAGATCCTGAACGATTTTTCCTTTTTGGAGTACGATCAGACGATTTCCGTATTTCAAGGCGTCTTCCATTCGATGCGTGATCATGAGACAAGTCAATTTTTGTTCATTGATCCGCTGATTTGTTAACTGCATTAATGCTTTAGCTGTTTTAGGATCTAAAGCGGCAGTATGTTCATCTAATAACAGTAGTTCAGGAGCCGTGATCGTCGCCATCAGCAAACTTAATGCTTGCCGTTGACCGCCAGATAATTCCCCTGCTGGAGTATCCAAATGTTGTTCTAGGCCATTACCGACTTCTTGACATAGTCTGAAAAAATCTTCTTTTTGATTTTTCAAGTTACGTAAACGGAATTTCCGCTTTTGTCCTCTTTTTTGTGCAAGCAGCAGATTTTCTGCTACAGTCATCCGGGGTGCCGTTCCCATCTTAGGGTCTTGGAAAACCCGAGAAAGGAATCGTGCTCTTTTTTCTTCTGAATCTTTTGTGATCAGCTGATCTTTAAAAGAGATCGATCCTTGACTGAGTTGAAGCGTACCAGCAATCGTATTGAACAATGTGCTTTTTCCAGCACCATTCCCTCCAAGGACAGTGATGAAGTCCCCTTCTCTGATTGTAAGGTTGATTTCATCCAATAGCACTTTCTCTTCATTCATTCCATTGTTTACGACTTTTCTGCCGTTTTTGATTGTCAATATATCTGTCATTACTAGGCCTCCTTCTCAAAACCCGTTTTTAAGTTCAGTGCTTTCTTCAATTGCGGGATCATCAGACAAATAGCTAAGATGATAGCGGAGAACAACTTCAGATAAGTCGTGTCAAACCCTAGTTTGATTACTACTAAGATCAATAGCTGATAAATGATACTGCCGACAACAATAGCAATCAATCTTTCTGCTAGCGTCAATTCTTGGAAAATCACTTCACCGATGATGATGGAAGCAAGACCGATGACGATCACGCCAATCCCTTTATTTACATCTGCATATCCGTCATTCTGGGCAATCAGCGCACCGGATAACGCAATGACACCGTTAGACAAAGTCAAACCTAAAATTTTCATACGATCGGTTTTTATCCCTAACGACCGAGCCATCGTTTCGTTGTCTCCTGTCGCAATATAGCCTTGACCTAAATCTGTATTGAAGAAGAATAGCAGTACAGCAATCAAGATGCCCAAAGAGATGAAGCCAAGAAGGACTGTGTCAAAGTAATCCGGTAACCCAAAGCGATGGAAGCTGTCTTGCAGAATCGGATGATTCAATAAAGAAAGATTTGGTGTTCGCATCACAAACAAAATAACTGAGTTCAATCCTGACATCACTAAAATCCCTGCTAGAATAACCGGTATCTTTCCTTTTGTATAAAGTAACCCTGTAATGAGTCCTGCTACCATACCAGCGCCTACGCCCAATAACGTAGCTAAAATCGGTGCTACCCCATGAGTGATAGCTGTCACACAGACAGCAGCACCTAATGGGAAGGACCCTTCTGTCGTCATATCAGGAAAATCTAAGATCCGATAGGTCATGAAAATCCCTAATCCTAATATTGCCCAAAGCATGCCTTGTGAAATAGCTGATACGATCATTTGTCATCCTCCTTAGATGTTTCTTGTTGCGACTCATCTGTAATGATTTTGGCTTTTTCTTTCATCGATTGGGGAATCGTGATTCCTAAGCGATCAGCCTGAGATTGATTGATCACTGTATCCCCTTGATCAAACGTATAAACAGGCGTCGTTTCCGGTTTTTCTTTTCCGCTCGCAAGTTCTGCCGCCATCTTACCGCTTTGAAGCCCTAATTGATATTGATTGATCCCGATTGTTGCTAGTCCGCCTTGTTCTACCATTGTATCAACAGAAGGAATGACGGGGATATTTGCTTTATTCGCTTCTTTCACCACTGTCTGCATAGCATTGGCAATCGTATTGTCTAATGGAACATAGATAAAATCGACTTGTCGGCTCATCACTTGAACCGTTTGTGCAATCTCGTTAGTGGAAGGCACCGCATATTTTACTGCTTCTAACCCTTCTTTTTTTGCAGCTTCTTCCGCTTGTGCTACTTGGTACTTTGAATTATCTTCCGAAGAAGCATACAAGATTCCGGCTTTTTTTGCATTTGGCAGCAAATCAGAAGCAAGCTTGATTTGTGAAGCAACAGGCGGCTGATCAGAAACACCTGTCACATTTCCACCAGGTTTCTCTAAAGAAGCAACTAATCCAGCCCCCACAGGATCCGTTACAGCACCTAATACAACGGGGATGGACGAAGTCGTGTTTGCTAATGATTGAGCAGCAGGCGTTGCGATTCCGATCAAAACATCAGGATCGGATTGTACTAGTTGTTGACTCATTGTGGCTAGCTTGCTCTGATCGGCTTGTCCATTTTGAAATTTGATTTCAAGATTTTCTCCTTCTTTTAATCCTTCTTCTTTCAGGCCATCTTTGATCCCTCGATAAATCTCATCTAATGCCGGATGGCTCACATATTGCAATACCCCGACAACTGTTGTTTTCTTTGTCTGGTTCGTCGAAGTACTTTCTTTTTCGCCTGAGGCTTTTCCATAAATAAATGCACCTGCTAAATAAACTAAAATAATTACTACAACTGTTATTAAACGTTTGTTTTTCATTTTTTTCCTCCTGCAAAGTCAATCTTTTTATTTATTATAATCAGGCAAGTATCCAGTCTACAAAAAAAGACAATGGCCAAAACGGTCATTGTCTTTACACAAAAAACCGCATAGATAGGATCTATGCGGCAGTCAACGTTCATGTCTAGCATAGATACAAGCTTTAGAAATGCACTCTAAAAAGTTGTATCTATGGGAAAGTTTCACCATTAATACAACTTATCTACGCCAGCTGCGCCAATTTTTTTTGTTCTCTGCTGAAATACGTTTTGATAAGTTCATTACAGGTCACCCTTTCCTTAAGAATTGATTTAAGTCTAATCGAATTTTTGAATTTCGTCAACTATATTTTTCATTTTTTTCATTTGTTATTTTGAAGATCAAACATCACTTGTTCTGATAATTAAAAATAGCACTATATAGAGCCACCATTTCATCACGCTAACGACTCAATTAGCAGTCTCGGCATTTGGGGAAGCTGTTCCTGTTCTATCCATTTCTTCTTCTAATTGTTTGATATTGGCTAACGGTAGTCGATTCAGCTCAGGGATCAACTCCTTATCAAAATCAGTTATTCCTCCCTTACCCGCAGTTATCCGATTTGCTTCTTTTCCTCCATCAAAGAAAATAAATGTCACTTCATCCGTTCGTATGTTATATTTTTGTTCCAGTTCATGTACATCATAAACGATCGGATAATAAAAGATCGGTCGATTCAATTCTTCCATAAGCTCAGGATCATTA
Source organism: Enterococcus sp. HMSC061C05 (assembly GCF_001814765.1). NCBI lineage: Bacteria > Bacillati > Bacillota > Bacilli > Lactobacillales > Enterococcaceae > Enterococcus > Enterococcus sp. HMSC061C05. The sequence goes on along the minus strand of NZ_KV817725.1, from coordinate 111,334 downwards.
AAGACATCCAGCACATCCTGATAGGTTTTCCCGTTCGGTTTGCTGAACATCACCGATATCGCTCGGCTTTGTTTGATTTTCTGATCCGCTTGGCTGTAAGCAAAAGGTTTTAATTTACTGGTTGGTATGGATGAATAAACGAGACTATTTACTTGCTCTTCTCGGATTTTTTCCGGCAACAAAAACATCGCAATTGTTAGCAGCAATGATAAGATGAGCAGAAACACAAGACGTCGAAAATACTTACTTGGATTTTCTGCGAATGACACTGAGAAATGATCATTCATTTCTTGTACTCTCGATTTAACTGCTTCCCAAATAACAAACACCTTCTTTTCTACTTTTTCTCCTATTTTTTATTATACCTAAAAATTTGGATTTCAACGATAGAAACACTGTTTTTTATGTAATTGGTCCAAGTTTTTCTAGACTTTTGCTTTACTATTCGGTCAAATTGGTTTTTCTTCTTTTTTTCGTTATAATGAATATACTTATGAAAAGAAATGAGGAATGAACCATGTCCTTTGATGGTGTATTTACCCATGCGATGGTCAACGAATTGCGTGAAACGTTACTATCTGGCCGGATCTCGAAAATCCATCAGCCTTATGAAAATGAAATCGTGCTGGTGATTCGTTCACGCGGCAAAAACCATCGATTATTATTATCTGCGCACCCTAGTTATGCTCGTGTACAGATTACCCAAATCGATTATCAGAATCCTGATAATCCACCTAACTTCGTGATGATGCTTCGAAAGTATTTGGATGGTGCTATTTTAGAAAACATCGAACAAATCGAAAACGATCGAGTGATCCATTTTCACTTTGCTAAGCGCAACGAGTTGGGCGATCTACAGAATATCATATTGATCGTTGAATTAATGGGACGTCATAGCACGATCGTCTTAGTTAATCAAGAAACTGGGAAAATATTGGACGCGATCAAACACATAGGAAGCTCTCAAAACACTTATCGTTCTTTGCTTCCCGGCGTAGAATACATTGCTCCGCCAAAACAAGAGGTCTTGAATCCATTTAGCTCCGATAAAGAAAAAATCTTTCAGCGACTTTCTCAAACTGAACTAGAACCAAAAGCAATCCAACATCAGTTTCAGGGAATCGGTTTCGATACTGCTCAAGAGCTGACCAAGAGATTGCTTGAACGTCCTAATGAAAAAATGGTTGTTTGGGACGAATTTTTCTCATCGATCATCAATCATCCTGTTCCTACTTTTTACGAAACGACAAATAAAGATTTCTTTACACCGATTGTCTACCAGGTATTTTCCGAACAAGCATCTGCTGTGACAACTTATCCAACACTCAGTCAATTATTAGATAGCTATTATCACGAAAAAGCGGAGAAAGATCGGGCAAAACAACAAGGCGGAGAACTGATCCGAAAAATCGAAAATGAACTAAAACGAAATAAAAATAAATTGAAAAAACGTGAACAAACACTCAAAGAATCCGAAAACGCTGAGAATTACCGTAGAGATGGCGAACTACTTACTACCTTTCTGACACAAGTGCCACGTGGCGTAAAAGAAGTTGTTTTACCTAATTACTATGAAGAAGATCGGCCAATCAAAATAGCATTAGATCCGGCGCTGACGCCAAATCAAAATGCACAGAAATATTTCCATCGATACCAAAAGCTGAAGAACGCCGTTAAGTTGATTGGCGAACAAATCCAAGAAGCCAAAGATGAAATCCAATATCTTGAATCTGTCTTGTCTCAACTGGAAATTGCCGGTCCGATGGATATCGAAGCAATCAAAGAAGAATTGACTGCTGAGGGCTATTTGAAAAAGAAGACACAGAAAAAACAAAAGAAAAAGAAACCATCTCAGCCTGATCAATACTTTTCTTCTGACGGAACGCTCATTCTTGTCGGTAAAAACAATCTTCAAAATGACCAGCTGACAATGAAAACAGCTAAGAAAACCGATTATTGGCTCCATGCAAAGAATATCCCTGGTTCGCACGTCATCATCAAAAGTGATCAGCCTTCAGATGAAACAATTACCGAAGCAGCCGAGTTAGCTGCCTATTTTTCAAAATACCGATACTCTGCCCAAGTACCAGTTGATCTTGTACAAGTGAAGCATATCCGCAAGCCAAATGGTGCCAAACCTGGTTACGTCATTTATGAAAATCAGAAAACAGTCATCGTAACACCAGAAGAAGAGAAAATTATAGCTATGAAACAAAACGGGTAATGAATGTATTTTCTTAGAATCATATTTTCGTACTTTTTCATAAAAGCAATCAGTTATAGATTGCTTTCTATAAAAAGAGGGGTTGGGACAAAATTCGTGTCACAACCCCTTATTTCGAATAAACTGTTTTGTTTGGCTGTTCTTTCTACTTAATATCAGTCAGATGTTCCGTCTACTTTTCTTAATTCTGTTGGTCCAGTAACCGAGTAAGCTCTTTGATAAATCTTTGAGCGATTTCACTGAGTGGGCGCTTTGCCGAATAAATGATATAAAATTCATTTAGTTCGCCTTCTGCTAAAGGGATTAACCGCAAGTGCTCACGAATTCCTCCAATCACAATACCAGACCCTGAAGCGTACGCATCAGTTTCAAGAACGATATTCATCAAAGTCCCTCGATCACTGGTATAGATCACTGTTTCTTGATCAGGAATCTCGATAAGGTCTTCATAAAAATACGGAAAATTATTTCCATCCTGTGTAAAACGAACTTGAGGATAAGATAACAATTCTTCTTTTGTGATCTCTGCGTGTGTAGCTAGCGGATGTCCATGCCTTAAAAAAATGTGTGTTTTAAATTTTCCAATGCTGCGGCCACTTAGTTCTCCTTGTTGCAAATATCTTCTGATACCAGCTTGATTATGCTCGTTCATATAAATAATGCCGATTTCACTATGCTGCTCTTTGACTTCTTCGATCACTCTCGCCGTCGTCGTCTCCATGATCCGAAATTGTTTGATTTCATCTTTGAATTCCTCGAGTAGCTGTGCGGTCAAAGGACCTAAGAAATCATAATGCTGGGCAGCGATTGAAAAATTGTCTCTCTTTTCACTCGTTAGATAGTGACTTTCTAATGTATCAAGCTGAACCAAGATTTTTTCGGCACGATTTAAGAAGTCTTGTCCTTCTTCTGTTAAATATGCACCTCGATTCGTTCGAGTAAACAGCGTAATTCCTAACTCAGTCTCTAATTCTTTGATACCAGCTGAAAGACTTGGCTGCGAAACAAACATTTTCTTTGCTGCTTCTCTGAAACTACCATTGTTTGCCACAGCGACCACATATTTCATTTGTTGAATATTCATTCCTCAAACTCCTCGAAATAATAAATTTCTCTTCCATTCAAGGGTTGAATTGGTCGGTTGTTCGGCTGTGCATACTGCCCTTTGAAGGGTAGAAGAAACTCTTGGTTCAATTTTCCTACATGATCCATCACAAACCATTGGATTGGCCCGCTGGTAGGTGGAGTTGTCAATGAACCTACATAATGAAAATGGCTTTTTTTCTCTGGAAAGAAGACATCCGGATTTACCCAGTGTTCATGTTTTTCTAAATTCCATCTCTCTCCGTTTTCTTGATCATAAAACCAACCTTCCTGTTCCATTAACTGATACATGACTCCCACGACCAGATTCTCTTTTTTGCTGTTCATATGAACAAAATGAAATTCAATATCTTCCTGGTTCCCGTCGATGATATGTTCAGATGGTAAGTGGAAATGAATATCTGTCAAATAATAGCGTTCTTTCTTGAACTCTACATAACTGAGTTGATCAAAAGGTACTAAATGAATCGTATTTTTGAATTCCTTGTCAGTAAAGCGTTGCTTTTGATAATGAAACGAAAGTGTATCTCCTTTCGTTTTTATTTCTTCACCTTTTGTTAAATGAATAGGTGACTGCAACGGAAATTCTGCACCTCTCGCAAACCAATCACATAAATTCGCCCAATTTTCCGGACCTCTGTCTCCAGAATAGCCCCATTCGACATCCATATTCTTTTTCAACTATACTTCCCCCTGCATCTCATATCGTTTTTATTTTTCTTCTTTCTTTACAATCGTTGAGACGGTTTCTAAAAACGCCTCTTTTCCATAAAATTCCTGGTTCAATAGTTCCGGAAATATTTCTTTAAAGAAATACTGAACAGAAGGCCGATGTTCAAAGCTTTTGATAGTAGTCACTGCCTCAATGAACATCTCCTTGTAAACTTTTTCTGGATTATTTTTGATGATTTCATCAAAAGACTCATAAAGAAGGTCAACCTTATCTGAAATGGCTAATAGTTCTCCTTCTACGGTTTCATCTTTTCCTTCGAACAACCGACGGCGATAAACTTCTTGGAACTCAGCTGGAATCTCTTGGTTGATGAATTCGTCCGTCATCTTTTCTTCAACTGTTTGCAGCATCCCTCTTAATTCTTTGCTTGCATATTTCACTGGTGTTTTGATATCACCAATAAAACGTTCTGTGTAGTCATGATTCAGTGATTTTTCATAGAGCAGTTTCCAATCGATTGGCTGCCCATTTGCTTCTTCAATATCTCCCAGAACTTGCGCAATGGACGCGACACGATACGAATGTGCTGCAACTGTATGCTCCGTATATTTAAAAAAACCAGGTGCCCTTGTGATCGTTTCTAAATTGTTCAATCCTAAAATAAATTCATTCAATCCCATAAAAGTTACCTCCCTTTGAGATTTCTTTTTCCGAATATCATATCATTAAATAACTGACATTCGCAACATTTCCGCTCTTTTCCATTTTCGCAACAGCTCGCTTACCAAAAAATAGAGAAAATTTCGATAGAATAGAGTGCAGAGAAGAGATTATTCTCTTCTCTCTGCTAACCAGTCTTAGCAAAATAAATTTTGCAAAAATCAAAAACTGATTACGATAGAAATTTCTTTTCATACCTGATGAAAAGATGCTTCCCGCAATCAGTTTTTAGATTGTTTTTATATCGATTGATAGCCATTTTTTCTCACAATCAATTAATTATATGCTTAAGATTCTTGTTCAAAAATTTCACGAAATTTCGGAGCATTTAAATCTTTTTCAGAGAGTTGAATCAATCTATATCGTAAGTTTCGATTATTTGGATGATATCATTCAACTCATCAATCACGATATCTGCTTGTGCCTGATCAAGGGGCAGATCTTGCTTTAATGCAATCGTATATAAATTAGCTGCTTTTGCTGATGCAATACCAACAGGAGAATCTTCTACTGCGATGCAATGTCTACCATCCAATGCATTTACTGCGATTTGATAAATTTCTGGATGTGGTTTGCTTTTAGATAGCTTTTCCCCTGAAATGACAAAATCGAAGTATGGTGCTAAAGCATTCTGTGTCAGCATTTTGTCGATTTCTCTTTGCGGAGAAGAAGAAGCAAGAGCAATTTTGATACTTTTCTTTTTTAAATAATCCAAGATGTCTTCCGCACCCTTTCGCAGTGCTATTTTAAAGTCAATAGGATGTTTTTCCCGGTACGCAAGGTATTCTTTTTTAAGATCAGCTCGTTGGTCTTTTTCTGAGACCAATACTTCCCAAATCCCATTTTCTGTCAGTCCAACGAAATCCAACTTATTCGTCGAACCTGGTAGGATGTTTTTTTCTTTGAAAAATTGCATACGTCGATCAAAATAAAAGTTTTCTGAGTCAATTAAGACACCATCCATATCAAAAATCATGCCTAAATTCACAAACCTTCCTCCTATCCATAAATAATTTCATGAATCAATCGTAACTCCAACGTGGAAATCTTGATAGTATACTCACTCTCTATCTCGAAAAAGGCACGATGAATCTGTTCCATTTCTGCCCCTGCTTGAGTCGTATATTCCTCTATATCTTCTTGTTCATCCACACTTTCTTTCCTTAAAATTCGTTCAATCATACAGCAGCAATGTAGGTATAGTAAAAACAACTTACTATTAGATAGAGTGATCTCTAAGGTTTCCTCAGCTACGGATACAGCACTTTGCACTAAACGCAACAGTTTGGTTGCGTCCAAAATCGTTAAATTCTCGATGATTTTATTAATTGAAAAACTGAACATCAGCTGTTCTTTTAAATCTTTATCACGTATGTCAAAATAATCTTGTAGAATTGAAATGAACTTCTCAACATCTTCACCGTTAATTAAATGATCAAGACCAATATAAGGAACCTGTTCGATTTTGGGATCTTCTGTTCCTACAATCATCAATACTTCATATATCTGGAAAGGATCCTCATACATTTTATTTTTTTGCAATTTTTTGTAATCATACGGAATAATCGTCAATTCTTTGCAATGATTTTCTAAACAAGATTCCAAAATCTCTTGTATTTGAGTAGCTGAACCTATTCCGGTGTAACAGCAAGTTAAGATTGCCTGTGTTTTTTCTTTTTTTGGTAGTATTAGTTGTTTTTTTACTTTGTTTTCTATATCGATTTTTTGGCTGATTTCTGCGATAGACATTTGTCTTTGAATCAACTGCCCAATCTCCAATACAAGAGGCGTAGAGACATAATCGATAATCAGCAGTGGACCACGTATTTTATCTGCTAGCTTTTTTCCGATTTCGTTCAACGACCCCATATCTACTAATAAAATCAACCCGGCGTCCGTTTGATGATCATTGATAAAGCGAATGACTTGTTCTTCTACTTTAGCTAACGTGATATTGATTGGCATATCATAAGCTTGAAAGATATTCTGCTTCAGCATCCGATTGCCTACGTTCGCCATACTGCTAGCAGTAGAATAACCATGAGCTAAAATGATACTCTTGATTTTCTTTTCTCCTAGCGTGATCTGCAGCCCATGAAAATAAAAGGAAATAAAAATCAAATCTTCCTCTTTAAAATCTTGATCTAATTGTCGAGAAATATGTCCTAGTACTTTTTTAGCATACCAATAAGAAGTATCTATGGAACTCGAAACCAATTCTAACAACTTGTCTTTGACACTTTGCCATTCATGGTTTTCTGCAATCATATCTGTGTTGTTTTTATGGTAGAGATACTGTGCCAGGGCAATCACACGATTACCATCTTGTTCCAATCCGTAGTTTTCATGCATCCAATCAAAAGTTTCTCGTATCTGATAGGTTAGTACAGAATAAAATGATTCTTCTTTCGAATAACTATCTTTAAAAATAAACTCGTCCATCAAATGATTGATTCGATTTACCGTATGATCAATAAAATCTTTGATCATTAATTCTTGCTTTTCAACTTTTTGATACATTTGCACTATTTTTTCAAATAACTGCCTGATTTGCCTGACTTCTGAAGATTCTAAAAAGACTTGATTAGCTGTATGCGGCAAATATTGGCGGTCTGGTAAAGCTTTAATCGTTTTTTTCAGCTGCTCTTTTAGCTGCATGGTATTTTCAGTTGGAAGATCCTTCAAACGAACTCGAATAGACAGACTATTTTGATTTTTGGCGTACGCACTACCGCAGACATATTTCACGATGTTCTTTATCTTCCCTACATTGCCTTCTAGGTCACTATTAAGCAAAAAGTCCACTAGTTGATAACTTACATCGATGCGTTTTGACAAAATATTCGCTTCATTAATAAAAAATGCGTCTATCAGTTGCATACGCTCTGATTGCGGACGACGTTCATAATTCGGTAACATGACAATCACTGGCAAACGGCGAATAAATGTCGGCAAAAATGTTTGATAGACATTCTCAGTTGTTGCAAATATCATACGGACGTTTGCTTTATGTCTGATTGCATTGTCCCCCATCGGTGAAATTTCTCCTGTATCCATAAATGTAAAAAGCTTTTCTTGCCCTTCATCACTTAAGCGGTGTACCTCATCCAAAAATAATACGCCATTATCAGCTTTTTCTATCAATCCAATATGTTCTTTTTCCGCTCCAGTAAATGCTCCTTTGACATGTCCAAACAAAGCAGAAGACAAGAGTTCAGGATTGTTGAAATATTGGGCACAATTATAAGAGATAAACGGAGCATCTTTTGGGATGACCTTTTCTGCTACAGCATATTCATAGATTTTTTCTGCTAAAAATGTTTTCCCTGAACCGCTATTGCCTGATAAAAGAATAGGCAACCCATTCCCAGGATAAAGTACTGCTGTCTTTATTTGATCAACTACTTCTCTTAAGCTGCCATTTGCTCCAATCACCGTTTCTAATGCATTGGCTTTTTCTGCTGCAAATAAGTCTTCCCAAGTTTCATATTCAGATTCTCTGTGGAAAATGCCAAGTTCAGCTAAAGTTTCAACATGTAAAAAAGAGACGGGGTAACTCTTGACCTTGACCAATACTCCTTCTTTCATTCCTTGATTTAAGTAGAAGCTTGTTGTACTTCGATTCAAACCGACATTTTCGCTAATTGATAAAGCTGAAAAATCTTCTGCATGATGCTCACTGTAATTTTTTGTCAGCTCTTTTAAATATTTTTCTACTTTTTTGTTCATGATCAACACCACCCAATTTACTCTTGCTCAATCAATTGTACGAGAATAAGAAACCCTTTTCAATGCATGGGAAGAAAAGCCGAGGCACTTGGCCTCAGCTCTAGTTTAATACTCTAATTTCCACATATAACGACGCTTTGTCAGCGGATGCTGGCGTACTTCAGCTAATTCTTCTGCATAGACGCGGAATACTGCTGTGATGACGAATGGATTGAAGTAATCAAGAACCTCTTTCGCAATGTGGGCAGACAGTCCCCAATCCAGTGCATCTACGATTTCTATTTTTGCATCGAAACGATTCAAAAAGGTCAGTGCTCGGGCATCCATTTGACGCGTACGACCATCATTCATCAATAAGATAAATGGTACGTCTTTGTCCGTGATTTCAAATGGACCATGGAAAAATTCACCAGAATGGAAAGTACCAGAGTGAATCCATTGCATCTCCATCATTAAACAAATAGAAGTGGAATACGCAACTTCATGAGTCGCTCCTGAACTCATAACATATATCACCTTTTCATTTTTGAAACGTTCGGCGAATTTTTTTGCTTGTAGACGTGCTCCCTTTGCACTTTCTTGCGACAAATCATAAATTTTGTCGAAACCATCCATCATCTTATCGTAGTCTTTATACCCTTCGATCTGATTTAGTAGTTCAACTGCAAGTTCTAAGCAGTAACCTGTTTTTTCTAGTTTTGCTGCGTAATCTTCTGTGAAACGATGATAAATCACATAGTCCGCGTCTTTCGTTAACGGAGAATCTACGCTATGTGTTAAACTAATAACTGTGGCACCTTGTTCTTTCGCTACTGCGTTAGCTTGAACAGTTTCAGGAGTCGTACCTCCCAATGAAGCTGAAATAACTACAGTATGATCGTTGATCGAGCGAGGTGTCGCATAATTGAATTCATTTGCCGTAAAGTGGCTGATACGTAATTTGTTTGCGTTTTGTTCTAAAAAATATTTTGCCGGATATAGATCTGCTTTCGATGCACCACAGCCGACAAATACGATGGACTCCACCTCTTTGTTCGCGATGATTTCTTTGACGATATCTTTTGGACTTAATGTTGAATTCATGTTTGAATTCCTCCTCATACTATTTATTTTTAACCTAAATTAGGTTGGTCCCTTAATTAAAAATCCCGCATAAACTTAGTAAAACACCACCAGCGATACAAATAGTGAGCATCAAACCGGTCCGAACTTTCTTTTGCAACAACCAATACATAAAAAATGTCAGCCCTAAAGGAATCAACTGGGGCATGATATTATCTAAAACATCCTGTAAAACAAACGCCTTGCCGAATCTTAGCGGCGTGGTGATTCCAATCATGCTAGCAATCATAGCTCCAATGACCATCAAACCGATAATCGTACAAACATACATCACTTTATCCATCAGCCCTTCTTGATACAGTTTCGCTAAATATTTATTCCCAGTATTATAACCAATTTTTCCGCCATAATATGTAACGAAAAAGGACGGAATGAAGGAGATGATAATGGCCAAGATAGGGCCAAAGATACTACCTTGCTGAGCGAGATTGATTCCAAAGCCAAAGGCTAAAACACGTATGGTTCCTTGGAAGAAAGAGTCTCCGATTCCTGACAAAGGGCCCATAAGCGAAGTCTTCAAAGCACTGATGGTTTCCGGATTGAAATTCTCTTGATCTTCGGCATATTGTTCTTCCATAGATGCTGCTAGACCTAAAACGAATGAACTTGTTTGCGGCGTACAATTGTAGTAAGCCATGTGCCGCTCATAAGCATCGATTTTCTTTTGTTTGTCTTCTGGCTTGTCATAGATTTTATCGATGATTGGTGCGATCCCATACATAAACCCCATATTCATTTGTCGTTCGTAATTCCACGAAGCTTGTATTGCCCACGAACGCCAGAAAAATTGCCAATACTTCCAACTATTTTGATCTTTCTTAGTCATAAAAAAACTCCTTTCTATAAATCATCTAAAGGATCAGGTTCGCTTACAGCTGTCCTATTATCTTTACCATTGAATTTGACTTGTGCCATCACAAAGGCCACAATGCAAGCAAAAGCTGCGATACCTGTGATGCTTAATCCGGAGTAAGCTGTGATTAGAAAACCAAGTAATAAAAACGGGATCATTTTTTTCGTCAACATCGTTTGTAACAACAAAGCAAAACCATATGCTGGTAAAATTTTGCTTGCTAAAGTCAGACCATTTGTCAACCATACTGGGATACTGCTCACGATATTTTTCACTAAATCTGTTCCAAAGTAAACAGCTAAAAAGATAGGGATAAAATACATCAGTGAATATAAGACCGTACCATAGATTATGTGGATCCGTCGTGCTCTGCTGAACTTTCCTTCATTGATTAAATTATCTGCCCAATGTGTCAGATTTGAGAGTACCGTCCGCATCAATATTCCAAGCATTTGTCCTAACACAGAGATTGGAATGGCAATAGTCAGAGCAGTTTCAGCATTGGAGCCAGATAGAATAGCAAAAGCTGTAGCAATAATGGACGCCATATTCATATCCGGTGGCGCTGCTGCTCCGATATTTACCAGACCAAGCGACATCAATTCCAGAGAAGCACCAACCAATAAACCTTTTTCCAAGTCACCTAATACTAACCCAACTAACGTACTCACGATTAAAGGCCGTTCAAAATTCATCCTCCCTAGTAGTCTAGAGTCCAAGATGCACAGGATTCCGACCAGACCTAAGGCAATCGATTGAAACAACATAACGTAAACTCCTTTCTTTTTAAATCATTGTATTCAAATCCTCTTTTTTTGAGGTTGGAACCTGTTGCATGAACTGTTTGATGCCCATTGATTTTAGTACTTTCGCATCTTCTATCTCATTTTCAGTCAAGAAGATAGCATTACTGAATTGTTTTGATCCTTCTTTTTTTATGATGCCTCCGTAATTGATTTCCTTAACGTTTGAGTAACTTTCGCAAAACTGACGAACATCCTTGGTATTTCCAAAGATCATCATGATGTTTTCGCTCAATGTTTCTATTTTAGATATTTTTGTCAATGTATTTTCAACGGTAAATATATTGAGTTTGATTCCTTGAGGTTTTGATAGTTCTAAAGACATTTTTTTAAATTCATCATTGGCTGCTTCATCATTCACCACCAGAATTCGGTTGATTTGCAAAGATTTACTCCAAGAAAACACCACTTGTCCATGCAACAATCGGTGATCGATACGAATGAACTTGATCATAGATCATCTCCTCCTTCATTTGATTTTTTTAGTAATCGATTGCAATCAATCAATGACTGCCGACTTTCTTCGATAATCAATTCTAAATCTGCAGCAGCAATTGGGTTAACTTGCGTGGCGATTGAAATCACTAAGGGTAGATTCATTCCTGTGATCAAGCGTATTGCTGGCTCTTTCTTTAACAGTCCTATCATTTCATTATTGACACTTCCTCCTAAGATATCTGTGAGAATAAATAGATTTTCTTTTCCTAATTTTGAAACTATACTTTGTATTTGTTGTTCTATCGGCTCATCTTCATCTCGATAAGCTGATAATGCATAAATATTAGTGGCAGGCCCCAAGATCATTTCAGCTGTTTGTTTTAGACCTTGAGATAATGCGCCGTGACTAGCTAGAATAATCGTATTCATTTTTATTTCCTCCTCGCTGACAGTTTTATATAAAGCAAATATCGTGCCAACTTCTGTTAAGCCTGTAAAATCAATAGTTACAACTATTTCCCAACACTTTTATCATTTACTGATAAGTGTTCAATCGATTTTGTAAAAGTGTTGAACTGCTTTTCTACATATATAAAACAAAAATAGCCCCTTGACTGTGTGATAGAAACACAGTCGAGGGGCTGTTTTTGACTCGTTGAAGTCGTTCATACTTTGTGTAATCAATGCTATTGAAGATAAGGCATATGTATCTTATGGATATATTTCCTCATCCAAATCATCCATGCAGGATTATGAAAAAAATGAGCGTGAGACAAAAGTAAAGAACACTTTTGTCTCACGCTCTAAACACGTATAAACGGCGGAAGCAGAAGCAACTCCTTCGGAAATAAGCTGAAATTCACAAAAATTTGAAAAGCAATTTTCCTGAATTCCTTCTTATTTCTTGGAGTTAAACGCTTCTGTCCCAGCCTCTAAAAATATAACGGTGTAGAGAAATGGTAATTTAGAAATATTCAAAATAACATAGCTTTATTTTTTCAATTATCTAAGTGTTTTTGTACTTAAGACTGCCAATTTTCAGGATCTTTTTTCCATTCTTTTAGCAGAGTTAATTCTTGCTCATCGATATAACGATCTTCTAAAGCTGCTTCGATCAATACAGAGTAATTGGTCAACGTCATAAGAGGGATTTCGGCTTTTTCGAAATTTGCTTTTCCTTTTGGCAACTCATACGTAAAGATAGCTGCAACACCAAGGATATCTGCACCTTCTCTTTTCGCTGCTTCAGCTGCTTCCAAGACGCTGCCTCCTGTAGAAATCAGATCCTCGATCACAACCATCTTCTGGCCTTCAACTATACGCCCTTCGATTTGATTGCCTTTCCCATGATCTTTCGCCTTACTTCGAATATAGACCATTGGCAAGTCTAATATTTCCGCTACCCATGCAGCATGAGGGATTCCTGCCGTTGCAGTTCCAGCAATTACTTGTACTTCAGGGAAAGCTTCTTTGATTTTGCTCGCTAAGCCTTTTGCGATCTCTTTTCGGACTTTTGGATAGCTCATCGTGATTCGGTTATCACAGTAAATGGGGCTTTTGATTCCACTTGCCCAAGTAAAAGGATCACTTGGATTTAAAAATACTGCTTCAATCTCTAATAGATCTTTTGCGATACTTTGTTCTACATTCATTTTAGGTTGACTCCATTCTGTTTGAATCGTTCGGTATGCTTCATAAGGATCAGTTGCTTGCGTGATTGGTCGTCCCACAACGATGAAAGTTGAGCCAATCTCTCTTGCTTGAGAAGGTGTGACTACTCTTGTCTGATCTCCTGCGACTGTTCCTTCTGGTCTTATCCCTGGAGTTAAGCAAACAAATTCATCTCCCGCCGTTTCTTTGATCGCTTCTACTTCCCAAGCAGAAGAAACCACACCATCTAATCCTGCTTTTTTGGCACAGTTAGCGTAATGGATCACACTTTTTTCTAAAGGAACTTCGATTAGTTGATCTGCATGCATCTCCTCTTCACTTGTAGAGGTAAGTTGAGTGATAGCTAGAAGTAGCGGACGTTTCCCACCTTCTGGCGTTCCTTCTTCTAATCCACGCATTGCCGCCTCCATCATGCGAATACCGCCAGCTGCATGAACACATGTGACATCAACACCAAGCTTTGCCAGTCCCCGCATTGCTTTTTCGACCGTATTCGGAATATCGTGAAGTTTCAGATCTAAAAACACATCGTGACCAGCATCTTTTAGATAACGTACGATTTCAGGTCCTTCTTGGTAGAACAATTCCATTCCGATTTTCACAAACAATTTTTCTTCTTCTGGGAAAAAACGAAGAAAGTCTTCTACTTCTTGCCAAGTTGAAAAATCTAATGCAATGATTGGTCGTTGGTTTAGTTGGTTCATCGTTCACGTTCCTCTCTCACTTCTTTGATTAATCTTTCCAGTGACTCAATACCTAGTTCGCTCATTCGCACTGGGAGCTCTTTGATTAGTTTAGGACAGATATAGGGGTCGGTGAAATTCGCAGTCCCTATAGCTACAGCGCTTGCTCCAGCCATAAACATCTCAAGAACATCGTCCACTGTCTGCACGCCGCCCATCCCAATGATTGGAAGACTGGATATACTTGCCACTTGATGAATCAAACGGATAGCGACAGGCTTGATTGCTGGTCCGGATAGTCCACCTGTTTGATTGGCTAAAATCGGTTTTCTTGTCTTAAGGTCAATCCGCATACCAAGTAGTGTATTGATCATTGTAAATCCATCTGCCCCTCCAGCTTCGATTGCCTGAGCGATTGGAACGATGTCTGTCACATTGGGGGATAGTTTGACATAGACAGGAACAGAAGCAACTTTCTTTACTGCTTGTGTTAATTGAAAAGCAACATCAGGATCTGTTCCAAAAGCGATACCGCCATGCTTGACATTTGGACAGGAAATATTCAGCTCGATTGCTTTCACATTTGGCGCTTCGCCGATTTTGCTACAAACTTCTACATAGTCTTCTTCGCAAGCACCAGCGACATTTGCGATGATGGGTAACTCATTGTACTCCTCTAATTCTGGAAGAAGTTTATGCATAACAACGTCTAGACCAGGATTTTGTAACCCAATCGCATTCAACATGCCCGATGGTGTTTCCGCCACTCTCGGTGTAGGATTGCCAAAGCGAGCATTTGGAGTCGTTGCCTTGACCATGATCGAACCAAGCTGATTCAAATCATAGTATTTCCCGTATTCTTTGCCAAAACCGAAACAGCCGCTTGCCGGCATGATAGGATTTTTTAATTCTAGGCCAGGAAGTTTGACCGCTAAAGGATTCTCATTCATATAATTACCTCTCCTATTTTAAAAATCGGTCCTTCGTCACAAACTTTCACACTTTTTGTTCCTGTTTCATCTTCCGGCGTATGACAAACGCAAGCATAGCAAGCCCCTATCCCACATGCCATGCGGGATTCTAATGATAACTGGACATTTTGATGCGAAGAAAACAGCTGTTCCACTGTCTTCAATAACCCGTTGGAACCACATGCAAAAACAGCTGTAGGTTTCGTCTTCGTTCCTAACAATAAATTACCGACATTTCCGTGCATACCGTATGTTCCATCGTCAGTAGCGATTCTTGTTTCTCCTAGACAATTAAATTCTTTTTCATAATAAACGACTTCATGTGTGGCAAAACCTAAAAAGTGCGTTGGTTTGATCCCTTTTTTGACTAACTGCTTTGATAACTCATACAGGGGAGGGACACCGATTCCTCCACCGATTATAAATACTTCGTCTCCTGTATGAAGACCAGATAAATCAAAACCATTACCTAAAGGACCCATGACATCTAAATGGTCTCCGGCAGAAAGAGTAGAGAAGACGCTAGTCCCCTCACCTTCCACCCGATAGATAATACGGCAAGTATTTGTCTCGTGATCGATATGATTCAAGCTAATCGGTCGGCGTAGCAGCAAGTCTGCACGCGGCACGAGGATATGCAAGAACTGTCCTGGTTGCTGCATTTCTTTTACTAGATCACCTTTTAATGTCATTTCAAAAATCTTTGGTGCCAGCTGTTTTTGCTGAACGATTTCCATCATTTCTTGTTTCATCTGTCCCCTCCTGTAACGGATTTTCTTCTTTCGGTCTTAACATGTGTACACCGTTAAATAGGGTTGGTTGAAAATGCACGGGATTCCATCACTCGAACGATTGCATCTGCTGTGTCTAAAGAAGTAAACAACGGAATACCATGTTCAACTGCTTCTCTTCGGATAATGAAGCCGTCTTTAGAAGCATTTCCCCGATCTTTATCAATCGTATTGACAACCACTTGTGTTTTACCATCTCGTATCAAGTCAACTACATTTTTTTCTGCTGCTTCCTCAGAAATTTTCGCAACTGTTTCAACGACCAAACCATGTTTTTCGAAATAGGCAGCTGTATGTTTCGTTCCTATCAGACTATAGCCAATTTCTGTAAAACGTTTAGCTAACTCTAGTGCTTCTTCTTTTGTTTCATCCGCGATCGTAAACAATACGGCTCCATATTCAGGCAAGTGTAATCCAGAAGCTTCGAATGCCTTGTACAAAGCTTTGTCTAATTGTCTGTCAGACCCCATTACTTCTCCAGTCGATTTCATTTCAGGCCCTAAGTAAGTATCGACTTTCTGCAATTTAGTAAAAGAAAAGACGGGCGCTTTAACATGGACTTCTTTTGTTTCCTTATAAAGTCCGTTTTCATAACCAAGTGTCTTTAATTTCTCTCCCAAAATAGCTTTCGTCGCAATTTGTGCCATTGGAATTCCTGTCACCTTACTTAAGAATGGAACAGTCCGACTTGCTCGAGGATTGACTTCGATCACATAAACCTCATTTTCATGGATGACAAACTGGATATTCATCATCCCGACACAGTTCAAACCTAATGCTAAACGGATCGTGTAGTCTTCAATCGTTTTCTTGATCGATTCAGATAATGTTTGAGGTGGATACACAGCCATTGAATCCCCTGAATGGACACCGGCACGCTCAATATGCTCCATGATCCCTGGGATGAGTACTGTTTCACCGTCACAAATCGCATCCACTTCGCATTCACCACCAAGCAAATAGCGGTCCACTAGTACTGGATGTTCTGGAGAAGCTTTCACAGCATGCTCCATGTAGTCTTCTAAATCTCGCTGATTTTCAACGATTTCCATCGCACGCCCGCCTAATACATAGCTTGGACGAACAAGAACTGGATAACCAATTCTCGAAGCGATAACCACAGCTTCTTCTTTACTTGTAGCAGTATCCCCTAAAGGTTGAGGAATACCCAACTCTTTCAGCGCTTGCTCGAATAAATCACGATTTTCCGCACGATCCAAGTCTTCGATCGTTGTCCCTAAGATTTTTACACCAGCAGCAGTCAAAGGTTCGGCTAAGTTGATTGCTGTCTGACCACCGAATTGAACGATTACTCCTATCGGCTGTTCTAGCTCGATCACATTCATCACATCTTCGAAGGTCAATGGCTCAAAATATAATTTATCCGAAATAGAAAAGTCAGTAGAAACTGTTTCCGGATTGCTGTTCATGATGATTGCCTCGTATCCTGCCTGCTGGATTGCTTTGACAGAATGCACAGTCGCATAGTCAAATTCAACTCCTTGTCCGATACGGATAGGACCAGATCCCAGTACTAGAACTGAGGGCTTTTCTGATCGTGAACTTTCATTTTCATATTCATAGGAACTATAAAAATAAGGTGTTTTTGATTCGAATTCCGCTGCACAAGTGTCAACCATTTTATATACAGGAATCAAATCATTTTCTTTTCTCATCTGGCGAACGGTTTCTTCGCTTATTTCCCACAGCTCCGCCACTTTTTTGTCTGTAAAACCGTTTTGTTTCGCTGTTTTCAATATCCTGTCATCCAACGGCTGCTGTTTCAACTGCTGTTCGATTTCTACGATATGCAACAGTTTATCTAAAAAGAATAAATCGATTTTTGTCAAATCTGCCAATTCTTCTATGGTGTACCCTCTTCTAATAGCTTCAGCTACATAAAACAGACGATCATCTTGTGCTCGAACCACTTTTTGGATTAGGTCATCATCCGTGATGTCTGCCAAGTCAGGAAGTTCAATATGGTGTGTACCGATTTCTAAAGAACGCACAGCTTTCAATAAAGACTCTTCGATATTCCGACCGATAGCCATCACTTCACCAGTTGCTTTCATCTGCGTGCCTAAAAGCCGTTCTCCATTTTCAAACTTATCAAATGGCCAGCGAGGAATTTTAGCTACAACATAATCTAATGCAGGTTCAAATTCTGCAAAAGTCGTTCCTGTGACAGGATTTTTCATTTCGTCTAATGTTAATCCAAGCGCTATTTTAGCAGCTAGCTTAGCGATCGGATAGCCAGTCGCCTTACTTGCTAACGCCGATGAACGAGAAACACGCGGATTGACTTCAATCACATAATAATTAAAGCTATGTGGATCAAGAGCAAGTTGGACGTTACAGCCTCCTTCGATCTTAAGTGCTCGAATAATCGAAAGAGAAGCATCACGAAGCATTTGATATTCATGGTCAGACAATGTCTGGCTAGGAGCAAATACGATAGAATCACCTGTATGGATACCCACTGGGTCAAAATTTTCCATATTGCAGACAACGATTGCATTATCAGCCGAATCTCTCATCACTTCATATTCAATTTCTTTAAAACCCGCAATACTTCGTTCAATCAAACATTGGGTAGCTGGGGAAAGACTTAATCCATTTTCTGAGACTGTTCGTAATTCTTCTTCATTTTCACACATGCCTCCACCAGTCCCGCCTAAAGTAAAGGCTGGACGAACGATGACGGGATAGCCGATTTTATTTGCAAACGCTACAGCTTCTTCTACTGTATTGACGATTTCAGATTCGGGGATCGGCTGATTCAATTCTTTCATCAACTGTTTGAATAAATCACGGTCTTCTGCTTGATCGATCGCAGAAAGCTTCGTTCCTAGAAGTTCTATGTTCAATTCTTCTAAAATACCAGATGCTGCCAGCTCCATTGCCATATTGAGGCCTGTCTGTCCTCCTAAAGTTGGAAGGAGAGCATCTGGACGCTCTTTTCGAAGAATCCTTGATACAAATTCAAGTGTGATCGGTTCGATATATACTTGATCTGCCACTTCTTTGTCCGTCATGATCGTCGCAGGATTAGAATTTACTAAAACCACTTCATATCCTTCTTCTTTTAAGGCAAGACAAGCTTGTGTTCCTGCGTAGTCAAATTCTGCGGCTTGACCAATGATGATCGGACCAGATCCAATCACCATAATTTTCTTGATATCTGTACGTTTCGGCATCTGTTTACTGCTCCTTTCCTGCATCCATCATTTCCATAAATTCATCAAATAAATGTAGTGCATCATGCGGACCAGGGGCAGCATCTGGATGAAACTGCACACTGAAAGCGGGATAATCTCTGTGTTTGACTCCTTCTACTGTTCCGTCATTCACTTCTACATGGGTTACGATGAGTTTTTCTGGATCA
This sequence comes from Enterococcus sp. HMSC061C05, assembly GCF_001814765.1. Lineage (NCBI taxonomy): Bacteria > Bacillati > Bacillota > Bacilli > Lactobacillales > Enterococcaceae > Enterococcus > Enterococcus sp. HMSC061C05. Next base: position 92,164 of record NZ_KV817725.1, on the reverse strand, counting down.
ATCGTGGCTTCATCGACTGCATAGCCATGATTTTGAGAAGTAAAATCAATTCTTCCGGTCGCTACTTCTCGGACTGGATGATTTAATCCTCGATGTCCGAATTTCATTTTATAGGTATCTGCACCGTTGGCTAAAGCAAATAACTGGTGGCCAAGGCAAATACCAAAAATCGGTACTTTTCCTTGGATTTTTTTGATCATTTCGATTGCTTCTGGCACATCTTTTGGATCACCAGGTCCATTCGTCAGCATGACTCCGTCTGGTGATAGCGCTAAAATCGTCTCGGCATCTGTGTTATAGGGAAGTACTGTGAGGTTACAGTTTCTTTTACTCAAGTCTCGTAAAATACTATGTTTCAAGCCGAAGTCAATGACGATGACTTTCCGCCCTGTTCCTGGACTGGGATAGGGTTTGTTAGTGGAGACTTGCTGCACTTGATTGGTTGCTAGAACGGTTGCTTTCAGCTGATCAAATGCATGTTCGAAGGAATCTCCAGCATCAACGATACTTGCTTTCATCGTTCCGACTTCACGGATTTTACGAGTAAGGGCGCGTGTATCGATGCCTGATATTCCAGGAATCCCTTTTTGTTTCAAAAATGAATCTAGCGTCATTTGGTTTCGCCAGTTTGAAGCTACACGCGCGTGCTCTTTTACTACTACTCCTTTGCATGTTGGAGAAATCGATTCATAATCATCTCTATTTACCCCATAATTGCCCACCATAGGATAGGTAAATGTAATGATTTGACCGTTGAAACTTTGATCGGTGATGGTTTCTTGATAACCAGTCATGCTTGTTGTAAAAACGATTTCTCCGAAGACATTTGCATCCGCGCCGAAAGCTTTTCCTTCGAAAACTGTTCCATCTTCTAATATAAGCAAACGTTCCATACTTTTATTCTCCCTTCTGCCACACAAGTTTTCCGTTGACAAAAGTCATTTGTGTTTCGCCTTTTACTTTCCAGCCGATAAAAGGTGTATTTTCCCCTTTTGATAAAAAGTCTTCTTTATCGATCGTGCAAGTTTTTGTAATATCAAAAATTGCTACATCAGCGGGTGCGCCGACTGTCAGCGTTCCTGCATTCAAACCAAAAATCTCAGCCGGTTTAACTGCCAACCAATTGATTACTTGTTCCAATGTGAATTGTCCAGTTTCTACAAAATGAGTGTAGATCAGTTGGAATGCTGTTTCGCTTCCTACGATGCCAAATGGTGATTTCATGAAGCTTTGGCTTTTTTCTTCTAATCCATGTGGGGCATGATCTGTAGCGATACAATCGATTGTGCCGTCAAGCAAACCTTCGATCAAGGCCTCCCTGTCCTCCCGTCCTCTTAGCGGTGGATTCATTTTCCAAAAGCCGAAATCTTCGGGAATATCTTCGTCGATCAAAATAAGATGATGGGGCGAAACTTCCGCTGTTACTTGGATTCCTGCTTTTTTTGCGTCTCTGATTACTCGGACACTCTCTTTAGTAGATACGTGGCACACATGGTAATGAACACCAGTTGCTTCAGCTAGCAACAGATCTCTAGCGATTTGAGAAGACTCGGTTACACTTAAGATTCCGGGAAGACCAAGTTCTTCTGCCTTCTTGCCAGCGTGCATAACACCGCCAAATAATAAAGATTCGTCTTCTGTATGGGCTACTAGTGCTTTATTGTTTTTCGCAGCTTCTTTCATAGCCAGATACATCGTTCCAGCCGTTTGGACACCTACACCGTCATTTGTGAAAGCAAAAGCACCTTCTTCAATCAGTGCTTCTTGATCAACTAATTTCTCACTTCGCAGATTTTCTGTGATTGGCGCATACTGTAATACCTTCACAACTGCGTCTTTTCTAATGATGTCATATACTTGTTTCAGCTTTTCTGCCGTATCAGGTACAGGATTTAAATTTGGCATCGCGCATACAGTAGTAAAACCACCACGTGCAGCTGAGCGAGTTCCAGCTTCGATCGTCTCCTTGTATGTAAATCCTGGCTCTCTCAAATGGACATGGACGTCCACTAAACCAGGTGTGATCAATTGTCCCTTTGCATCAAACACTTCATCAAATTCGGCTTCTGAGAATCCTGTACCGATTGCTTTGATTCGCCCATCTTCTATCCAAATTTCTGCTGGTGTCGTCATATTTTTTCGTGTATTGATCTGACCGTTTTTAATGAGTGTTTTCATTTTTTCATCCTCCTATAATTACGCTTTTCCATTTAGCACTGCTTCTAAGATTGCCATTCTGACAAAGACACCATTGCTCATTTGTTGAACGATTCGTGACTGTAATCCTTCCACTAATGAATCAGCTAATTCCACATCGCGGTTAACTGGTGCTGGGTGCATAATGATCGCATGTTTTTGCAGCTTCTTCGCACGTTCAACTGTTAAACCATATTCCTGATGGTAGCCTTCTTTTGAGAAGCTTTCTTTTCCATCATGGCGTTCGTGTTGCACTCGAAGCATCATCATGACATCAACTTGATCTAGCAGTTCGTCCAATGGCATATAATGTCCGTATACTTCGAACTCCTCATCGTACCATTCTCTAGGACCTGAGAAGAATACTTGTGCACCTAAGCGTTTTAACATCTGCATATTGGATTTCGCTACCCGAGAGTGAGTGATGTCTCCTACAATGGCAACTTTCAGTCCTTCAAAGTGTCCAAATTCTTCATAAATAGTCATCAAATCAAGCAAGCATTGGGTTGGATGCTGCCCGCTTCCGTCTCCCCCATTAATAATCGAGCACTGGATGGTTTTGCTTTGTATCAGTTCGTCATAATAGTTCTCATCACCATGACGGATGACCGCTACATCTACACCTAATGCAGACATCGTCAGTACTGTATCGTATAACGTTTCTCCTTTTTGGACAGAGCTTGTACTTGCTTCAAATTCAATCACTTCAAGCCCTAGTTTTTTCTCCGCTACGTCAAAACTTTTATGTGTGCGGGTACTATTTTCGAAAAAGAGGTTTGTAGCAAAGTACTGGCGCTTTTGCGGAGTCCAATTAGCCCCTTGCTTGAATTCTTGCCCTCTGCGAATCAAGCCCATAACTTCTTGGTCAGTAAGTGCCTCAACGGTCAATAAATGCTTTAAACTGATACGTTCTGATTTGATGATCATAATGTTTCCTCCTTAGTTTTCTTCGCTTCGTGAAGTTTCTGGTAAGATAAGATTTAAAATGATGCCAAGTACAGTTGCTAACGCCATTGCCGACAATGTAAATGTGCCTACTTCAAAGACAAGTCCGCCAATTCCTACTACTAGGATAACTGAAGCAATCAACAGATTTTTCTTTTTGTCAAAATCGATTTTGTTCTCGATCAAAATCTTCATTCCGCTTGCTGCAATGACGCCAAACAAGATAAAACTGATTCCTGAGATGACTGGTCCAGGGATACTTAAAATCAAAGCGCTTAATTTTCCTACGAATCCCAAAACGACTGCAAAAACTGCAGCTCCCCCAATCACAAACACGCTATGGACGCGTGTGATAGCCAGAACACCAATGTTTTCGCCGTAACTTGTTACAGGAGGTCCACCAACAAAGGCTGCTACGATTTGTGCTAAGCCATCACCTGTCAACGTCTTATGAAGACCCGGTTCTTCAAAGAAATTACGTTTAGTTAGTTTATTCAATACCATAAGATGGCCGATATGCTCTGTCATCGTCACAAAAGCGATGGGTGCCATTGTTGTAATTGCTCCAAGATATAGCTTTGGTTCATATTGTACAAATGGAATCTCAAAGTTAGGAACAGCAAACCAGGCAGCGTCTACGATTGGCTTAGTATCCACGATTCCAAACAGCAAGGCTACGATGTACCCGCTAATAATACCTAGTAAAATCGGAATCAATCCGAGAAAACCTCTTAGCCACATGTTGAAGAAGATGGTCAATCCTAATGTGATCAGTGCTACGGCAATATACTTGAAATCATATGTGCCTTGATTATACATAGCATTTGTTGCTGCATTTGCCGCAAGTCCCAACCCGATAACCATGATGACTGGGCCGACGACGATCGGAGGCAAGATTTTATCCAGCCATGCTGAACCGATCTTTTTGATGATCAGCGCAACAATCAAGTAGACTAATCCAGTTGTGACTGCTCCTTGTGCAATCGCTGGATAACCATCTGTTTTCATCAAAAGCTGCATCGCCGCAATGAAAGCGAAGCTGCTTCCTAAGTACGCCGGTATCTTTCCTTTAGTAGTAAATAAGTACACCAATGTCCCTAGTCCTGAACTGACTAGCGCGATACCTGGATCGATCCCTACTAAGATAGGTACTAACACGGTTGCTCCGAACATCGTGAACAAGTGTTGTAAACTTAATCCAACCCAATGTCCTGGGGTTGGGCGATCGTGGATATCTAACACCACGTCATCATTATGAAATCCTTTTTTCTCCGACATGTTTCTCTCTCCTCTAATCTTCCTCTTTCAAAATCATGATGCGATCTTGTCCATCAAGCTCTTGCATCTCTACTAAAATCTCTTCCGCCCGAGATGTTGGAATGTTCTTCCCAACATAATCTGCACGGATTGGCAATTCTCGATGCCCACGATCTACTAGGACTGCTAATGAAATTTTTCTTGGTCTGCCAAAATCCATTACTGCGTCCATTGCTGCTCGAATCGTTCGTCCTGTATACAAAACATCATCAATCAAAATAACTTCTTTTCCTTCTAAGGAAACTGGGATGTCAGAAGAATGAAGTTCCGGTTCTTCTGGATTTTCTTTTTTGTCATCTCGGTATAAAGTGATATCTAGTTCTCCCACAGGAATATCGATATCTTCTAGTTGCTTCAAACGTTCAGCGATTCTTGATGCAATGTAGATCCCTCGTGTTTTGATACCTACCAATACGATATCTTGGATACTATGGTTTCTCTCGATAATCTCATAAGTAATTCGAGTCAATGCTCGCTTCATCGTTACCTGATCTACTACTTCTTTTGCTTGCATTTTCATTCCCCCTACTTTTTTGCATAAAAAAACTCCTGCCCTAAGAGGACAGGAGGAATGTTTAGACTGAGCGTATACTGATACACTGATAGCTATACTATGTCAATGAGCAATTTACTTTATGGCGCACCATACGTATCCTTGCTCCCACCCTTCTTAGCCTCACGGGACTAAACTTAAAGGAATTCTATTAAGTTTTATGCTTTCGTTGTTAATTACTATACCGTTATCTAAATTAAAATGCAATGTTTTTTCTTAATTTTTCTAAAGTTTTTTCAAAAACTTCTGGAAGAGGTGCTTCAAAGACCATCTTTTCGTTTGTAGTCGGGTGTGTAAAACCTAGCATTTGCGCATGGAGAAACTGGCCATTGCCTTTCAAAGTTTTCTTCGGTCCATATACTGGATCTCCAGCTAACGGATAGCCGATATACTTCATATGCACGCGGATCTGATGTGTTCTTCCAGTTTCCAGTTTTAATTCAACCAAAGTAAAACCTTCAAAACGTTCCAACACAGTAAAATGCGTGACAGCCGGCTTCCCATCTTCTCTTATCGCCTGCATTTTTCGGTTTTCTTTCGAACGGCCGATTGGCGCATTGATCGTGCCTTTTTCGTGAGGAATCTCTCCATGGACTAAAGCAACATATTTACGTAAAGAAGTCTTATCTTTTAGTTGCTTAGCTAATGATTCGTGTGCCTGGTCATTTTTAGCAACCATCAGCAGACCTGAAGTATCTTTGTCGATTCGGTGGACGATACCTGGTCGGATAACCCCGTTGATCGTAGAAAGATCCTTGATATGATACATCAGCGCATTGACCATTGTGCCATGCGTATGACCTGCTGAAGGATGAACGACCATTCCTTGGGGTTTATTGATTACCGCGACATCTTCATCTTCGTAAACGATGGTCAACGGGATGTTCTCTGGGACAACATCTAATGTTTCTGGTTCAGGAATCAAGACAGTGATCTCGTCTCCTTGTTTTACTTTGTAATTTGCTTTGACTGGTTGTCCATTGACAGAAACCGCACGTTCTTTCAGCCACAATTGAATTTGCGAACGGCTGTAATCACTGAATAGATTAGTCAATACTTTATCGATCCTACCAGATTCATGGCGAATCGTTGTTTTAAGTTCGGTCATTTTTTTCTTTGATCCTTTTCATCTAAAATAATATAAATTAATATACAGATCACTCCACATACAAGTGTCACATCTGCTACATTGAAAATTGGAAAGTTCATAAAGTCTGTTTGAAACATGTCTACTACATAGCCAAGTCGGAGACGATCAATAAAGTTGCCAATCGCACCAGCTAGAATCAGGCTCAATCCAATCATGAACCAGCGATTACCTTTTTCACGATTTTTAATCATCAAAGTGAGAATCACAACGACTGCAATGAGTGTCACTATAGTAAAGAACCACATCTTCCCTTCTAGCATACTCCATGCGGCTCCAGTGTTTCGAATATGATTCAGTGACAAAATACCTGGTATAAGACTTTTCGTCTCTCCAAGCGCTAAATTATCAGTGATCCACCATTTGACCAGCTGATCCACTCCCACTAGCAGAGCGCTGAATATCCAATAAATAATTAACAAAAAATCAATCCTTTTCTATTTGTTTATAAATATCGCGAGGTCGTATGATCCCGAGCAGATTACCATCGGGATTCCCATCTTTAGTGATAAGTACGGCTTCCAAAGTTCCTTGCTCGCGAAACATCGCTTCAACCTCGTAAATATGTGTTTTAGCTGGAACAAAATGATAATTTGTGTACTTCCCATTTTGGATAATCAAATCCAATGCTCGTTTATTTGTTAAATCAACAGGACCTTTTTGGCTTTCTTTTGCTAGCCAAAATCCGATATTCCGTAAAGTAATCAATGCTACAAATTTTCCTTTATTATATAACGGAAACTGTGAATACCTTTTTTCTGCTACTATCTTTAATAGTTCAAGTAGCGGAAGATCTTGCTCAAAACCTGTCACACGTTTCGCAAATCGAGGTAGTACGGTTTCTGGGCGTATCAGTTCTTGTTCGATCAGCTGGATTCGCTTGACTGTCCAATCATTTGGTTCTGCAATGACAAAATCGACGGCGATTCGGTCATGGACGATTGCATTCCTTAACTGAGCAAGCTGTAAAAGATCATCTTCATATTTTCTGATCATCAATTGTTTTCTTTGAGCTAGGCGTCTGACAAGTTCGGTAAATCCCATGTTTCGTGCATTTCCCATCTCGTCTCTCATCCATTTTTCGATTCGATTGAAACTGATTAAAAAAAGATCAGAGTTTGCCATAATTTTCCTCCTTGATCAAATATGCCCGGTTTTTTATATAGAAAAAGAACGCAAATAACACGATAACTGCAAAAAAACTGAAAAATAGATTTTGTAGGAAAACGGCCCCCAATCCAGTTGCCAGAAATAAGAACGGGTAGATTTGAAGAATCAAACCATTCATTGTGATCACATAAACAGGCTTTGCTTCTTTCACTGTATAAACGGGGCTTTTTAGCCAATAAAAGGTGACCTGCATCGTAAAGGGCACTTCCAGATCAAGCGTTATCTTTTGTTCATGATTGAGAACACTGCGTTTTTCATTATTGATTCTTAATTGAATCGAGCTGCCCATACCGTAAAAACCGGTTTTTCTTATAAATGTCGTTTTCATCGTACCCTCCTATTATGCTTTAGTATAGCTCAAAATACAATAAAGAAAAAGAATGATCCTAGTGCAAACACAATTAATCTCTTGACACCTTCAAAAAAAGAAGCTGTAGTCAAAATACAGCTCCTCTTATGTTTAATGAAAGTCATTTAGTATACGGTAGATTATAATCAAGCTTAAAACAATCCCAATACTTCTCCGTCGTTTGTCACGTCCATATTTAATGCAGCAGGTTTTTTAGGCAAACCAGGCATCGTCATAACATCCCCAGTTAAGGCTACTAAAAATCCTGCCCCTAATTTTGGGATGATCTCTCGGATCGTGATGGTGAAATCTTCAGGTGCGCCTAGCAATGAAGGATCATCAGAGAATGAATATTGGGTTTTCGCCATACAAATCGGCAAATTATCCCATCCATTTTTCGTAAATTCTTCTATTTGTTTTTGCGCCTTTTTACTAAAAACAACACCATTTCCTCCGTAGATTTTCTTGACGATTGTTTCAGTCTTTTCTTGTATCGTTTCTTCTAGGCGATACAATGGCTTGTAATCAGCTTCTTTTCTATCAATCAATCGTACCACAGCTTCTGCTAAATCAACGCCACCTTCTGCTCCATTTGCCCATACACTTGCTCTTTTAGCAAGGATTCCCTGATCTTCGCACAAGTGCTCCAGCAGTGTAAGCTCACTATCTGTATCTGTTACGAATTCATTGATTGCAACGATCACAGGGAGTTGGTATTGTTCCATGTTACGTATATGACGTTTTAAATTTGCAAAACCTATTTTCAAAGCGTCAAGATTCTCATTTTTAAGTTCATCCTTTTTCATTCCACCATGCATTTTCAATGCGCGGATTGTTGCGACGATCACCACTGCATCCGGCGCTTTTTTCAAGTTAGGTACTTTGATATCTAAAAATTTCTCTCCGCCAAGATCTGCACCAAATCCTGCCTCTGTGACAACGTAATCTGCTAATCTCAATGCTGTCTTGGTAGCTAAAATACTATTACAGCCATGGGCGATATTAGCAAACGGTCCCCCGTGGACAAAAGCTGGTGTTCCGTAAATTGTTTGTACAAGATTCGGCTTGATTGCATCTTTCAGCAGTAATGCCAGAGCGCCTTCTGCTTTCAAGTCTCCAGCAGTCACAGGCTGACGGTCAAATGTATAGCCGACAACGATCCTTGCAAGACGAGCCTTTAAATCTTCAAGGTCTGCCGCAAGACACAAGATAGCCATGATTTCGCTGGCAACTGTGATATCAAACCCATCTTCTCTTGGGACACCTTGGATTGGCCCACCCAAGCCAACGATTACTTTACGCAGTTCACGATCATTGAGATCGACTACCCGTTTCCAAATCACTCGGCGGGCATCGATGTTCAATTCATTTCCTTGATGAATATGATTATCTAAAAGAGCAGATAATGCATTATTAGCTGTTGTGATAGCATGCATGTCACCAGTAAAATGCAAGTTGATATCTTCCATAGGCAATACCTGTGCATATCCTCCGCCTGCAGCACCACCTTTGATTCCCATCACAGGACCAAGTGAGGGTTCTCGCAGTGCAATAACAGATTTTTTATTGATTTTATTGAGCGCGTCTCCTAACCCTACAGTGATCGTTGACTTTCCTTCGCCAGCTGGTGTTGGATTGATGGAAGTAACTAAGATCAAATGCCCTTCAGCGTTATCCTTTGATCGATTGATTCCAGAAAAATTGATTTTCGCCTTATATTTCCCATACAGTTCCAAATCGTCTTCCTTAAGATCTAATTTACTAGCTACTTCAATAATCGGTTCTAGCTCTGTTTCTTGTGAAATTTGCAGATCACTCTTCATTTGATTACCCCTTTTCACGAACTTTATTCAACAAAACATCTTCTTTGTTAAGATATGCCAATTATACCTTTTTTTATTCAGAAAAAAAACATTAAATTACAGGTTTTTAATTTATTTGACGTACTTATAAATACTCTTTATAATGAAGGCTATGATCAGACTTTAGAAAGGTCGTGAGTGCTTTGACCACAGGAATTGTAAAATGGTTTGACAACAAAAAAGGATACGGCTTTATCAGTTATGATGACACAGAAGAAATTTTTGTACATTTTACTGCGATTGAAGAAGAGGGATTCAAAACTTTGGAAGAAAATCAAGTGGTCGAATTTGAGATCATCGAGGGGAATCGAGGAACACAAGCTGCCCATGTCAAGAAAGGCAGTGTTCAGACTTCCGAATCCAGTATACATTGATTTAGATAATCAAATAGAGTGAGACGCTTAACGGGTTGATCCGTACGTCTCACTCTTTTCTTTTCCTACAAAGATTCATTTCTTCAGGGCCTATTTTTTAAAATTAACTTTTTCTATTTTTCGTATATGGGATATTATTTCTTTGCTGTTGAGAAGATGGTCCTACTTTAGGCCCGTTTTTTTCAAGATGATCAAAAAGAACCACTTGATCTTTTTTTCGCATCATAAAAACAGATGGGTCTTCCTCATTTTGCAATGTCATTTGTACTCCTGTATTAGTCGGTGTCAAAGACCGAATCTGACCGACAGTTATTTCCCGATCTTTCCAAAAAGCAGCATAGCGTATGATGACCGAGTTGGATTTTAAAATAAAAGAACGCCGCCATCCTAGAAATAGAAAAACAAGAAAAACACCTAAAACAACATTGCTTTTCCAATAAGGACCCGTGTTTTCTAAAGAAAGAATCAGACTAAAAAACAGAATGATCAAGGTCAATGACCAATAGATGATCGTATGTGCCAGTTCAGGCTGCCATCGAATATTTTTTTTCATTCTCTAACCTCTCACCGATTCAGTAATGATATAATCTTACCATAACATTAATTTGAACAAAAAGGAGAATCTCTTTTTATGTTAAAAGTATACATTGATGCCTCTACAAAAGGCAACCCTGGACCTAGCGGGGGAGGGATCTTGATTGTCTATCAAGGTAAACAAGAACAGCTATCTATTCCCCTTTCCGTAGGGACAAACCATCAAGCAGAGTTCGAAGTCTTTTTAAAAACTTTAGAATTTCTAAAGAATAAAGATTTACAGAATGAAACGATTTTCTGTTTTTCAGACAGCAAAACACTGGTTTCTACAGTCGATAAAAACACAACGAAAAACGAGCTTTTCCTTCCCTATCTCCAAAAAATCAAAGAACTTCTGCCCGACTTTTCCTTGTTGATCCTACAATGGTTGCCCGAAAACAAAAACAAAGGGGCAGATAACCTCGCACGACAAGCCCTACAAAAACAATTAAAAGAAAGATAGACTCTTTGAAGAAAAAAACTTTAAAGAGTCTTTTTAGTATCTTATCTTTAATACAAAAGATAATTGTGATCAAACGTGATTTCCAAATGATAATCTCCGATTTTCTCTTCTATTTGAATACGTAAAATTCTTTCGAGTTCTGTATCATCAAATTGGAATTTTTCAGGAACAACTACATCAAACTGCAGCGTTTTCCCTTGATGGATGACTCTAAAATCATGTATATCGAGCCCTCTACCTGTTTCAAGAAGGATTTGCTTTAATTGATGCAAGATATTATAGTATTTTTCGTTATCAACAGGCATTGGGTCCAAGTGACAGACGAGTTCCACATCCAAAGACTTTTTAAAGTCTTTTTCTATCAAGTCAATAATCTTATGTGCTTCATTCAAGTTCATTGATTCATTTACTTCGATGTGGACTGATGCAAAGCGTTTATTGGGTCCATAGTTATGCACCAACAAATCATGATAGCCAAGTATATCGTTGCAAGCATTCAAGTGCTCTTCCATTTCTTCAATCTCTGCTGACGTTGGGCGACTACCTAATAGCTCATATACAAAATTCCGAAGCATCGTCAATCCACTATAAAGGATATATAATGCTAAAGCAAAACCGATATATCCATCGATACGCCATCCAGTTACCCATTCGATTGCTGCTGAAAGCAATACAGCCAGTGTAGTAAAGACATCATTATAACTATCTGTTGCTGTAGCTCTCAATGTTTCAGAATCAATGGATCGTGCAATAACCTGGTACATTTTTCCTTGTGCAAATTTCAAAAAGATGGAAATGATTAGGACAAAAAAGACGATGGGTGCTAAAGAGACATTTTCTGGATGGATGATTTTTTCAACAGATGACTCTAAAAATTGAAATCCTACATAAGTAATGATGATTGAAACAAATAACCCACTGATATATTCGAAACGTTCATGTCCATAAGGATGTTCCTGATCCGCTGGCTTTGCAGCAATTTTAAATCCAATCAAAGTCAATATGGATGAAGCAGTGTCTGATAGACTATTCACTGCATCAGCCATAATGGAGACACTCCCTGAAAAAAGCCCGATCATTAGCTTAGAGACAAACAAGATCAGATTCGTAACCAATCCTAATATGCCAGCTAATACTCCTTTTTTTGTCCGCTGTTGCGGTATTTGTTTCTTTTTTTCTTCTTGTTTCTTAACCAAGTTTTTTACCCCTTCTAGTTTGCTTGTTGCTCAGGTAAAAAGATGGAGAGGACAATTCCTCTCTTCCTTTTTCTATCTATCATGCGTCCTATTATTCATTCAAAGATGGCCATTATTCTGGTTTTAATGGTGTTGCTGCAAATAACGCTTTTGCTAGTAATGGTGTTATGATTCCCGCTCCTATTGCTTCGGGTATCCCATTGATTGCTGCAACTCCTGCTAAGGTTTTAAATAAAAGAGCAGAATCTACACCATAGGCATCTGCCGTTGCACCTGTATAAAATAATCCCATGAATCCTAACACTAAGACTGTATTGACCAATGAACCTAATACTCCTGCAAAGATCGAGCTGATTGTTATTGATTTATTTTTTTGATAAATCCAGTGGAAAACCAAACCAGCTACTAAGCCAACAAGTACTCTGGGAACTACCGAAATAATCGGGTTCGTGAATACCAATGTATCAAATGGCGTTGTCGGCATGGCGTAGGCACGGACAATTGTAGCAATTCCCCAAAACAGGCCAATTACCATACCATCTTTTGGACCCAATACTACTGCGGCAATAATTACTGTAATATGAATAATCGTTAAACTGATGAACCCTAATGGAATAAAGCCAAGCCAAGGTACCATAGCTTGTACGATGATGATTGCTAATAAGATAGCACGTAAGACTAGTCGAAAGGTTTTATTTCTGCTATTCATTGTTTTCACCCCTTTTTATTTATACTAATCGTAAAAATTTCTGTCACTTTCGTCAACTAAAGACCATCCGAAATCGACCAATTGATTAGACGCGCTCTTCTATCCCATCGAAAAAAGTATGAGGGCAAGACTATTTGTCTTCGCCCCCATGATCGTGTTTCGTTCAATGATTGAACAGTTGTTTTTTTCTATCAAACATAAACGGTCTATTGTTGCGCAAGCCATTCTTTCGCAGCTTTAAGTGCATCTGGAATACCAGCAGGATTTTTCCCGCCAGCTTGTGCCATATCTGGACGTCCACCACCGCCACCGCCTACTTTTGGTGCGATTGCTTTAATCAAGTCGCCAGCTTTTAGTCCAGCTTCATTTGATTCTTTCGTCATTGCCGCTAGCAGACTGACTTTTCCTTCTTGTTCGTTTGCTAAAACAAGAATGTCTGAAATATTTTTTTGTTTCCATTGGTCAGCTAATTGACGCAGCTGATTCATGTCTTTCACTTTTACTTGTGCTGCAATGATTGTTTTTCCACTGATCGTTTCTGGATCCTTGAATACATCACCGGCTTGTTGATTCGCTAACTTGCTAGCTAATTGTTCATTTTCCTTTTGCAGCTCTCTTACTTGCTGTTGCAATTGTTCCGCTTTTGAAACAACTTCCTTCAATTGAGGTGATTTAACAATTGCTGCTACTTGTTTTAGTTGTTTTTCTTCTTCTTCAAGTAGTTCGTACGCTTCTTTGCTTGTTACAGCCTCGATTCGTCGCACGCCTGCACCAATTCCTGATTCAGAAACGATTTTGAAGATTCCGATGTTTTCTGTGTTTGCTACATGTGTGCCTCCGCACAGTTCGATTGACCAACCGCCAATATTTACTACGCGAACGTCATGTCCGTATTTTTCACCAAACAAAGCCATTGCACCCATATTTTTGGCTGTATCGATATCTGTTTCAATTGTTTCAACTGGGATAGCTTCCCAGATTTTTTCGTTGACGATTCTTTCCATTTCAGCTAATTCATCTGAAGTGATTTGACCAAAGTGGGTAAAGTCGAATCGTAAATGTCCAGGAGCGACTAAAGAACCAGCTTGATTTGCATGCTCGCCAAGTACTTCTTTCAATGCTTTGTGCAGTAGATGGGTTGCTGTATGGTTTTTGATGATACGATTGCGCATCGATTGATCGATCAATAGATGATAGGTTTGTCCTTCGCTCATTGGTGCTTTTACTTCTACTGTGTGCATAAATTGACCATTAGGCGCTTTTTGAACATCTGTAACAACTGCAACGATTTCTCCTGCTTCATCCATAATCCAACCTTGGTCTGCTACTTGGCCACCCATTTCTGCATAAAAAGGTGTTTGGTCAAAGATCATTTGAGCTTCACCTTCTGCGATTTCGTTCAGAAGAGATTCGCCTTTTACGATGACCAATAATTGACTATCTGATTCTTGCTCCGTGTATCCGATGAATTTACTTTCTACTTTGATATCTGTCAATAAAGCAGATTGTACACCCATTGATTTTTCTGTACTACGGGCAGAGCGAGCACGTTCACGTTGTGCGTCCATTTCTTTTTCAAAACCAGCATGATCAACTTTCAGTCCTTCATCTTCTGCCACTTCTTCCGTTAATTCTACTGGGAAGCCATATGTGTCGTATAGTTTGAAGATGTCTTTTCCTGCTAGAGTCGTACCGTTTTCGTTTTTCACTTCTTGGATCACTTGATTCAAGATTTCCAAACCTTCATTGATTGTTTCATTGAAACGTTCTTCTTCTGTACGGATAACTTTTTCAATAAATTCTTTTTGTTGAAGTACTTCAGGATAATAACTTACCATGATCTCTCCAACGACAGGGACTAAACGATATAAGAATGCTTGTTCAATACCTAATTTTTTCCCATGCATGACCGCACGACGAAGCAAACGGCGTAAGACATACCCTCTTCCTTCATTCGATGGTAATGCACCATCGCCAATAGCAAATGAAAGGGCGCGAATATGATCTGCGATTACTTTGTAAGAAATATCTGTTACTGGGTTTTCACCATATTTTACTTGTTTGCTTAGCTTTTCTACAGCGTGGATAATAGGCATAAACAAATCTGTCTCAAAGTTCGTTGGCGCATCTTGAACGATTGAGACCATACGTTCCAATCCCATGCCCGTATCAATGTTTTTATGAGGAAGTGGTTCAAATGTATTATCAGGTTTATGGTTAAATTCTGAAAATACCAAGTTCCAGATTTCTAAATAACGTTCATTTTCTCCTCCTGGATAGTTTTCAGGATCATCTTCTGCTAAATCGTTATAAGCTTCTCCTCGATCATAGAAAATTTCCGTATCTGGTCCACATGGGCCTGCTCCGATATCCCAGAAGTTGTCTTCTACATCGATAATGTGATCTAGCGGCAGACCGACTTCTTCATGCCAGATGCGTTTTGCTTCTGTATCTTTTGGATAAACTGTTACATAAAGTTTTTCTGGATCGAATGCCATCCATTTTGGATCAGTCAAAAATTCCCATGCCCAGTGGATAGCTTCATTTTTGAAATAGTCACCAATAGAAAAATTACCCAGCATCTCAAACATCGTATGGTGACGTGCTGTTTTACCGACATTTTCGATATCATTTGTTCGAATAGACTTTTGGGCATTTGTGATTCTTGGATTTTCTGGTACAACTGAACCATCAAAATATTTTTTCAATGTTGCAACACCAGAGTTGATCCATAATAAGGTTGGATCGTTCACGGGGATCAAAGACGCACTAGGTTCAATTGTATGTCCTTTAGATTGGAAGAAATCAAGAAACATTTGTCGAACTTGTGCACTACTTAATTGTTTCATGTCATTACCTGCTTTCTATAAATTAAATACAAAAAAACACCATTACAGCCAAGGACGAAAACTCGCGGTACCACCTTGATTGCAATGATGTGTAATCATTACCTCTTAAACTCGATAACGCTGAGCTGCGTCGGTATTTCTACCAAAATAGAAAAAGGGAGCAATTTGATTAGTGACTATTCTTTTTTCAGCCAAGAAAGAATTTTCTGTGAGTCTTAAAAAAACAAATCATGTCCTTTTCGTACTTTAATAAGTATACGCATTCTGTCAATCACTGTCAATATCTCAATTGCCTATTTTTATTTCCTTTTGGTCATATTCCATATTTTTTGGTACGATAAGGATAAAGAAATCAATACATCTCAGTTATTCATGATGAGGAGGAATATAATGAAAAAAATAGTTGGCGCAGATGAATGGATCCGCGCAGCTAGCTGCTTTTTGAGATATCAAGTTTTTGTATTAGAACAAGGGATTCCTGCAGAACTAGAATTCGACGGAAAAGATATCCCGCAACAAAACTATTATCTATTTCTTGATCAAAAAAGACCAGTAGCCACATTGCGTTATGAAAAGAAAACACCTACTTGCTTCAAGCCAGAACGCTTTTGCGTAGCAAAAGAATACCGAGGAAAAGGGTTAGGCGGTCAGTTGCTTGAAGCTGCAGAAAAACAGGCGATGTCAGAAGGTTGTCAGACTAGTTATGTAGTAGCTGAAATGACGGCTGTAGATTTTTATGAAAAACAAGGGTATCATACTTGCACAGAACCTTTTATTGAAGATGAAGTACTTTGTATCGGAATGGAAAAAAGTCTAGCTTAAAAACAAGAGATTGTGACACGCCTTTTGTCACAACCTCTTGTTTTTTATTTATGCGAATTTTTCTTATTTTTACGAGCAGTACGACTTTGCTGTCTGCGTTCGATTTTACGTGCTTTTTTATTTTTTTCTGCAATTGCCCAATCGATTTTTTTCTTATAACCAGGCTTGATCTTTTTCTTTTTCTTCTTCACAAGTCCAATCAGTGTTGGGTCTAATACATCCTTTGATTTTTCTCGTTTGGTACGTCTATTACGATCATATGTTTTAACGATTTCACCATTTTTGATTTCTTTCGGTTCAAATGAGACGCCTAATTTCTCGATTGCATCAATGGCTTGTTCATCGTTTGGTGAATACAACGTAATGGCCGTTCCTTTTAATCCATTACGTCCAGTACGTCCGACACGATGGATAAAGAAGTCCAGATCTTCCGGGATTTCTGCATTGATAACATGAGAAACGCCTTCTATATCGATTCCTCTAGCAGCTAAATCAGTCGCTACAACATATTGATACTCCAGATTCTGTACTTGTCGCATCACTCGTTTTCTCTCTCTTGGTGTGATGTCCCCGTGAATCTTTGCTACTTTCAATCCTTGGTTTTTCAAATAATCAGCAATTTCATCCACATGCTGTTTTGTATTGGCAAATACGATTGCTAAATAAGGATGACCAATCGTCAGCAGTTGATAAATCATTTGATTCTCATCTTTACCTTTTGTTGAGATCAGCCAATTTTCGATATCTTCAGAAATAACTGCTTTCGGCTTGATTTCTTCAATGATTGGATTCTCCATATATTTTCGCAAGAATGGACGCAGTTTTTCTGGAATAGTGGCAGAAAAGACTAAGAACTGCAATTTTTCTGGTAACCGACTTGCAATTTGGTCTACTTCATTTAAAAAACCCATATCCAATGTCATATCCGCTTCATCAACAACAAATGCAAATGCTGTGTGAATCTTCAACGCTTGTTCATTCATCATGTCTAATATTCTACCTGGCGTGCCTACTACGACCTGTGGCTGCTGATGGTGCAGACGGTTTAACTGACGCTGTTTGTCTGTCCCCCCGACAAAATTCGAAACACGGATCTCCGGTGTAGAAAATTTAGCGATTTGTGTAGCTGCTTCATAAATTTGTGCAGCCAGTTCTCTACTTGGAGCTGTAATAACAACTTGTACTTCCTCTTTATCTGCATTGATTTTTTCAAACAACGGCAACAAAAACGTATGTGTTTTTCCTGTACCAGTTTGAGATTGCCCAATGATATTTTTTCCTTTTGCAATTAAAGGAATCAAACGTTCCTGGACCTCTGTGGGCTGTTTGAAGCCCTTTGCGGCTAACGCTTCATTGATAAATGGCTTGAAGCGGAATATATCAAAATTATTCATTCGTGCACCTCTTCTCTTTAAATTATCACGACTTTGGCATTATAACATAGACAAAGTATTTTTGCTCAGCTAATTTCGAGAATCATCATCCTTTGTTTGAGCAATCGTGCTAACGGTATATGTGTGACTAGCTTTTTCATAAAACAGAATCCGTTTTTTTCTCAAAAATGATAGCAAGATATTTAAAATAAAAATACCTTGCAGTAACAAGACACCGAGAGAAATGAATACTGCACTCATCTGCAACACCGTATTCGTTGTCGAATTCATGATTTGCTGAAGCAACTGTCCCAACCAGCTTAAACCATAAAAAAGAAAATATAGATACCCGTAGCGGATAATCAATGCTTTCAAAGAAATTCGCTCGCGGTCTTGCTCCACCAAGCGGATGCGTACAATTTTTTTCCCAAGTGTCCATCCATTGGTTATAAACGGTACAATCATAAAGTATAGCCCTACTTCCAATAAAAGCCACCAGATATGAGAAGTAACTGTCCCTGAATCGAACGCAAGTTTAAAGAAAATCGCTGCGATAAAATTGACAATAGATAAAAATGTCCAGTCGATCAAATAAGCGACCAAACGTCGTGTCAACGAGACAGTTTTTCCTTTTTCATAAGAAAGTTCATCCATCCGTCTTCTCGTAGGAAGCATAAATGTAAATAACGGCGTAACGACAAAACCAATGATTCCACCCAATGTATTTGTCACTAAATCATTCACATCAAATAAGCGGTATGGTCTTGGGTAGATAAAATAAAGGCCACTTAGCTGCGTCAGCTCAAAAAATAGTGATAGACAGAAACTAGCAATCATCGTTTTCATAAAAGAAAGCCGGAAATAATATCTTAAATAAATGCCAAATGGTATGAGTAATAAAACATTAAAAGCTGGTTCCAAAAACACACTCTGCTTCATCGCCGGCAGATAGGTACTAGGTTCAGATAATACCAATACCGTGTTGTCTCTGAAATGTTGCCATGAAGCAAATAAATGCAGCTCCATCTTTGGCCCTGTCATTTGGGCAACCGTCTCCTTTGCCGGAAGTGGTAAGATCACCAGAAAGTATGCACACAATAAATAGAAAACAAAGGAATACAAAATAACTGCCCTTGTTACTAGAAATGTTCCATACTTTCGATATTCATAAATAAAAAAAACAGATGAAATCGCTAAGGCTAAAAATGGAAAAACAATCAGCGCAAAACGAATCGGTTCGATATAACTTGCCATGTGACTCCTCCTTGATTCTTTGTATCTCCCTTATCTTAGCAGTCCCTTGCTGTTTCAAGCAAGTAACGAGGCTATTATTTCTCATTTCTTTCAAAGTAAAGTAAGATAAACTCAAAGGGGGTGTCGAGATGCTGAATATGTACTTTGTTTTTGGCGTACCTATTTTTTTACTGTTCCTTTATGCAACAATTGCTTATGTAAGAAAAAGAACTACGATTCATTATTTAGGATTTATTCTCCTGATTATTTCAGGTTTCATGCTTGTCTTCAACCTTCAGACTTGGCAGCAAGCGCTTTTTGAAATGGATAAAATGACTCCACATGCTTTGTCTAAAATGATTGGCTACCCTGTCTATCTGATTTGGCTTCCCATTTTCATTTCTGGTTGCTTAGTTTTATTAAATATTTATCGCGGTGTACGCCGAATATTTCTCTTACGCAAAACAAAATAACAGGCAGAAATCGGTTGAACCCGATTTCTGCCTGTTTTCTCAATTCAAATGCATACCGATCCCTGGTCCTAGCGGTAGTTGGCATACATACATAATAGAGAATAAATAAAATGATCCATGTGATAGTTAGACTTACAGCATGTGGCAGCATTATGGAAATAATCGTTCCGACACCGGTTTTCTTTTGATATTTCGTGGCAAATGTGACGATCAAAGCAAAATACGGCATCAGTGGCGTAATAATATTGACAGGAGAATCAGCTACTCGATAAGCAGCCAAAACAGCTTCTGGAGCTACTCCCAACTGATAGAGTAATGGAACAAATATTGGGGTTAAAATAGCAAATTTTGGTATCGCTCCCACTAAAATAAAATCAAGAATAAGTGCTAGTGCTAAGAAACTAAGTAACAAGGCTAAGCTGCTCAAATTCATATCTTCAATAATCGTGGCTGAATTGACTGCCCAAACAGTACCTAAATTAGTAAAATTGAAATATGAAATGAATTGGCTAATGATTAACAATAAGAAAATCATCCCACCTAAGTTGCTGAATACTTTAATAATCGGATTTACTACATCCAAACTCGATTTGACTTTTCCAACTGCCTTTCCAAAACATATCCCTGGAATCAAAAATGAAATCAAGATCAAAGCGATTAAACTATCCATAAAAGGTGTAGAACCAATCAATTCATCAGTTTCAGGATGGCGAAGTGGGGCACCACTTGGTATCGTAATCAACAGGATAAATGCCAGTACCACTGTAAATCCCCAAAAAGCCCAATGTAAGCCTTTCGATTCATCGGTAATCTCATCGTTAGCAATCATTCCTTTTTCTTGGAATGTTCCTAAGCGAGGTTCAATGAGTTTTTCGTTAATGATAGTGGAAACAATCACTACTAAGATGGTTGATGCAATCGAAAAATAAAAATTTGCCATTAAATCAACAGAATAGGATGGATTAATGATATGTACTGCATCATTTAATATTTCGGTAAGCATACCATCCACTGGCGTAATAACTAAGTTGACTCCAAATCCTCCTGAAACACCTGCAAAGGCAGCAGATAAACCTGCTAAAGGATGTCGCCCGACTTTATAAAATACTGCTGCACCTAATGGAATCAATACTAGATACCCAGCATCAGAGGCAATACTCGACATTACGCCAAGAAGTACTAGTACCGCTGTCAGACTAGATTTTGGTACTACCTTTACCAGCTTTCGAATCATCGCACCGATTAAGCCAACCTCTTCTGCAAATCCTACGCCTGCCATCGCCACTAAAGTGACTCCAAGAGCCTGAAAGCTCATCAGATTTGAGACGATCGAAGTCAACATAAAACGGATCCCTTCACCACTCAACAAACTTTTTACATGTGTAGTAGTAAGCTCTAGTGCTCCTGTTTCAGCATTAATAGCATCAAACGTAACGTGTTGACCCATTAGATAAAAAATATGAGACAGTACTCCTACAATAACGATCAAAATTAAGAATATAATAGCTGGATGGGGCACCTTGTTCCCTAGTTTTTCTACTGTATCTAACACTTTATCTAATCTAGAATGTTTTTCTTTTGGCATCTATTCTCCTCCTTTTTCAAACCAGATGAAAGAAAAACAAGCTTTTTCTATGGAATCTTTTTTCATTCATCTGGTTCATTTTTATTTTTAGAATCTTCTTTACTTCAAGGAAATTGCCGTCTTATTCTCTGCAATCTTTCAAACTTTCATGAATATTCTTTTTTACTGAAGGATACAAGCGTTACGAGTGTGAAAATAGTTACGACTGATTGGGAACGTTTTTTCTATGAATACGTTTATTTAACCAAACGATAGATTGCTTCAGCGTAAATAGCTGTTGCTTTCAAAATATCTTCTACGTACATATATTCATTTGGCTGATGCATTACATTTTCTCTACCAGGAAATAAACTACCGTACGCACATCCTTTTTCCAAGATTCGTCCATACGTACCACCACCAATTGTTTGTTCGTAACCTTTTTCCCCAGTATGTTTTTCGTAAACAGACAATAATGTTTGGATGAATGGATCATCTCCTGAAACATAATGCGGAGTCTTGATGTCTCCAACTATCGAAATTGATACTGATTCATTTTGAAGGACAGTTAGCAAGGATTCTTGAATTTTTTCTTTTGTGATCCCTTTTGGATGACGAATATTAAGAATGATCTTTTTCTCTCCTTCTTGCTGATAAATGAATACATTAGCACTTGAAGTCACTTTTCCCATCACGTCATCTTCATAATCGACCATTAACCGATGCCCATTAAAGTCTTCATGCAGATAATTGGCAATGACAGAAAGATAAGCAGATCCTGAGCTGTCTAATGGATATTGATGCAAAAAGTCGGCGAGATAAGTTCCCGCATTGATACCAAATTTTGGTTCTTGGGCATGTGCAGCTTTTCCATACAGAACGAAGGATGCTTCTCCTTCCTTATATTCAAAAGTCCCTTTCAATTTTTTGTCATCTAGATATTTTGTATATCCAGCTTCTAAAGAAGATAACTTTTCCAAATCAGGAATTTCCAAGACGGCTATTGCCTCGCTTGGTACCATATTTGCACGCAAACCAGAAGAGAATCTTTTCAGTTGCATTTTGTCTGCCTTTTCTTCCTTCAAAGTAAAACTCAACTCGAAAGATAAGATCCCTTTTTCACCATTAATGATTGGGAAATTGGCATCTGGCGAAAATCCAAATGCTGGCATTTCTTCTTTTTCCATATAACGATGGATACCTATCCACTCACTCTCTTCATCTGTTCCGAAAATGAATCGAATTTTTTTCGATGTTGATAATTGCAGTTCTTTGATAATTTTCATCCCATAATAGGCAGCAATACAAGGACCTTTGTCATCACTTGAACCTCTTGCGAACAATTTCCCTTCTTTGACGATTGGTTCGAACGGATCAGTTGCCCACCCTTCTCCTGGCGGTACGACATCTACATGTCCTAAGATACCAAGTGCTTCTGCTGTTTCTTCCCCATATTCTATATGTCCGGCTAGATTATCAATGTTTTTAACTCTGAAGCCATCTCTTTCCCCAAATGACAGTACTTTTTTCAATGCTAAAGCAGGACCAGCGCCTAGTGGATATTCATCTGTCTGATGTTCGATATCCCTTACACTATTGATGCGTAGCAATTCACTTAAATCCTCTAGCAACATCTCTTTTCTCTTTTGTGCTTCTTGCAACCAGTTTATTTCCATAAGATCCTCCTTGGTAGAAATGACTTAATTTCTTAACGGGTATTTATGGTCAAAAGTTTGTTTCCAATGAATTTCAAATCATTTTTTGCTATCTACGTTTCAAATAAAGGTAAAACGGGATACCAGCAAGTGTCAGTGCAATCCCCATCGAAGCTAAAAAAGTTTGAGTGATAAGTGTGCTTGATACAATAAAGGTTCCTCCAATGATTGCTACTAATGGGATAAACGGATACATCGGAACTTTATATGGTCGAATCAGATCAGGTTCTTTTTTACGAAGAAGAATGACACCAACAAAGACCATCGTATAAAAAATCCAAATGACAAAGATCAGCATATCCGTTAGTGTATCAAAACCACCGACCATCATCATGCCAATAGCGATGACTAGCTCTAAGATACCTGCGGCTACAGGAACTTTAGTTTTATCATGAAGTTTAGCAAAAAGCTTGCTAAAAGGCAGGTTGTTTTCTTTTGCCATAACATAAGGAAGACGCATTCCAGTAAGGGTATAGCCATTGATAGTTCCATAAACAGAAATCAAGATACCAACTGTGACCAGTCTTCCACCAAAGCCGCCAAAAATCATTTTTGCAACATCACTTGCCGCATTGCTGTTTCCTACGACTCCGTCGATAGATGCGGTTCTTAAGAACACCGCATTTACTAATAAATAAACGATCATGATTCCGATGATTCCTAAAGAAATGGCTTTTGGCAAATCTTTCGCCGGCTTTTTCAATTCTCCCGAAATATTTCCTACATGTATCCAACCGTCGTATGCGAACATCGTTGCTAGTAAGCCAGCTCCCAAGGCAGAGAAAAATGAAAGGTTTTCTCCTGCTTGGATCGGAAACAGTTGGAAGTCTACTCCTTCTTGTCGGAATAAACCGAAAATAACGATCACAAACAAAGGAATGAGTTTGCAGACAAGCGTAATCGACTGAAAAGCTCCTCCAGCTTTAGAACCTAAAAAATTGATCAGCATGATCGATACAGCAGCTGTAACAGCTACAGGAACAATCATCGACTGGGAAAGATCAAATAAATTGACGAACTGTGTACCGAAAATGATCGACAAGGCTGCTACATTTGCTGGAAAATAAATCACGACTTGAGCCCAGCCAAGTAAAAATGCTGCTGTATTTCCATAAATCCGTTCGATGTATTTGATCATCCCGCCTGTTTCAGGAATAGCCGCTGCCAATTCAGCTCCTGTCAGTCCTGCACAAACAGAAATCACACCACCTAGAAACCAGGAAAACATATGCAAACTGACGGTACCTGTTACTTCTGCTACGCTTGCGGCTTTGAAAAACACCCCTGCACCGATCACTGTGCCCATAACAGTCGATAAAGCAGTGAAAAAACCCATCGTACGCTTCAATTCATTTTCCGTTTTTACTTCCTTTATTGGCGTGGCTTGATATTCTTCCATTACTTACCTCCTTCCATACCATAGCCAAAAAGTATAGAAACCTTTTTGACTATGGTTCTTGTTTTATACCGTCTCTGCTAATTTTTCTCTCAGTTTTTCCAACATATCCTTTGTCATTGCATCTAAATCGTATTTTGGTGAAAAGTCCCATTCCTCTTGCGCACAAGAAACATCTAGTGAGTTTGGCCAAGATTCTGCTATCGATTGACGCACAGGATCGACATCGTAATCCATTTTAAAATCTGGTATGATTTTTTGAATAGATGCTTTGATTTCTTCAGGCTCAAAAGACATTGCCGATATATTAAAGGCATTTCGATGAACTAGTCGATTAGGGTCTGCGTTCATGAGCTTTATAATGGCATCGATCGCATCTGGCATATACATCATATCCATTGATGTACCTTGATCAATGAAACTAGTGTACTTTCCTTCTTTGATTGCTGAATAATAAATATCGACTGCGTAGTCTGTCGTACCGCCTCCTGGCAAGGTCGCATAAGAAATCAATCCAGGGAAACGGACACCACGAGTATCTACGCCATATTTCACATAATAATAATCACATAGTAGTTCTCCCGCTACCTTCGTTACCCCATACATGGTTGTAGGGCGCTGAAGAGTATCTTGTGGGGTATGATCTTTTGGAGTATTTGGACCAAACGCGCCGATTGAACTTGGCGTAAAAAATTTCAGCTGGAATTCTCTAGCGACTTCCAATGCATTGACCAGCCCAGTCATGTTCAAATCCCAGGCTAACTGTGGTTTTGCTTCCGCAACAGCTGACAAAAGAGCAGCCAAATGGATCAATGTGTCCACTTGATATTGTTCTGCTATGCTGCGCATTTTTTCGTAATCCATTACATCTAGGATCTCAAAGATATCGTTCTTCCCAATGACTTCAGGCATGCGTATATCTGTCGCAATGACATTTTCACTGCCTAGTTCTTGACGTAGCCGTGTGATCAACTCTGAACCAATTTGTCCTAAACATCCTGTCACCAATACTTTTTTCATGATGATCCTCCCTGATCTTTTTTTACTACTATCTTCAGATGATTAACAATATATGCGTGAACATGTTCTCTAATTTTAAATATGCGAAAAAACTAAATTAGTTAAATAATTTCCATTTCTTTTCCTATTTTTTGATAAACCGCTACTGCTTCATCAAGCATTTCCTTTGTATGTTCCGCAGTCGGCATATTTCTGATTCTGCCTGTCCCCAGAGGAACAGTTGGATAAACGATTGGTTTAGCATAAATCCCATGTTCGATCAGTTTCTTAGAGAAAGTCTGAGTCACTTTTTCATCTCCTAAAATAACTGGAGTGATAGGTGTTTCAGACACACCGATGTTATAGCCGACTTTTTTCAATTCTTCTTTAAAATAATTAGCATTTTCCCAAACTTTTTCGACAAGTTCCGGATGTTCCTGCATCAAAGAGATCGAAGCCAACGCAGATGCAGCTGCTCCAGGAGTTAGCGAGGTAGAAAATAGAAATGGCCGGCTTCTGGCTTTCAACCAGTCAATCAGTGTTTTTGAACCAGCTACATAACCCCCAACAACACCTACAGCTTTCGATAACGTACCCATTTGCATATCAATTTTGTCGCTTAATCCAAAATGTTTGACGGTTCCTGCACCTTTTCCAGTTACACCTGAGCCGTGCGCATCATCTACATAGGTGATCAGTCCATATTTTTCGGCGATCGGGATGATTTCCGGCAATCGCGCAATGTCTCCATCCATGGAGAAAACCCCATCTGTGATATACATGATTTTTTTATATTTCTTACTTTCTACGGCTTCCTTCGCTTTATTCTCAAGGTCTTCCATATCTTGATGTTTGACTCGGATGATTGTTGCTCCGGATAAACGGCAGCCATCAATGATAGATGCATGGTTTAATTCATCCGATAAGATAGCATCTTCTTTGGTCATTACTGCAGAGATAGCGCCCATATTACAGTTGAATCCAGATTGAAAGGCGATTGCAGCTTCTGTCCCTTTGAATTCTGCGATTTTTTCTTCTAATTGTTGATGGATCTTCAGCGAGCCATTGATTGTTCGGACTGCACCTGCTCCTACGCCATAAGTTTCAGTTGCTTCAATACATGCTTTTTTCAATTCTTTGCGATTGGCAAACCCGAGGTAATTGTTGGATGCCAGATTGATCATCTTTTTTCCGTCTACGATGATACAAGCACCATTTTCGCTTTCTAGTATATCGATCGTGTTGTACAATCCCTTTTCTTTCAGTTGCTCCAATTCTTTCTCCAAATACATCGTTAACTCTTTGGAAGACATGGCCTCCACCTCCATATTTATCTGTCTTGCAGAACATACCAAACATATATCGTGTCATTCATCTACGAAGCAAGTATGCCACACGATTGGTAACGCTTACATTAATTATGAGAGTTATTTAACCATATTTTTTATTTACTGCATCTTTTTACTTTCCAAGAACTTGTATAGTATGAAAAGTTAACTTTTAAATAATAGTGGTATTTTGATTTACCTAGAAAGAAAACACAACAAAACCATTGATGGAAGCTAGCTAGATAAAATCTAGTATATTCTGAATTTTTAAACTATTCCTCGCATAGACCAATAAAAATAAAAAAATATGTAAAAAGCTTTCATCTTTATTTATCAGCAATTTTTAATCTTATTACCTGATCATTTTTTCACAAAATATTTATATTGAATTTGAAAAAAAGACTGTGATAAATGTCTTATCACAATCCCTTCTTCCGAATAAACGGTGTTCTCCTGCCAACTCCTCGGACACAATCTCCATCATTTTTTGTTATTTTTGATCCAATTATCTGGTGTGAAAGATGGATCGTCAATAGACCACTCTAGAAAAAATTCTTCTAAAAATTCACGCATAAAGCCTTCTCTACGTTTGGCTTCTTTGTATCCGTAATCAGTGTTCATTTTATCAGGCAGCAAGAACAGTTTTTCATAAAAATGATTGATAACTGTCGTGCCTTTTCGGTAATTTTTTTTGTCCTTGAATGTTTGTGGATACAGTTCAGAATCAAAAATCGGGTGTCCATGTCCTCCACCGAAATAAGCAGTTCGCAAAATGCCGATTGCTCCTAACGCTTCGATACGATCAGCATCTTGAACGATCTTCCCTTCCAAAGATAGTTCGACTGCTTCAGAGAGATTTTTAGAAAAGGACATATTTTCGATAATGGCAAAAATCATTGAAATCTGTTCCTCTGTGATTGGCAAAGAGCGAAGAAATACACGAAGCTGTTGCTTTGCTTCGTTCTCATCTTTAACGACTTTATCATCAATCGTATCATGTAGGTAAGCTGCTGCAAGCGTCACAAAACGGTCTGCCTGCGGTTCCGTATCCAAAATTCTTTCTGCTAGCTTGACGACTCTTTTGGTATGGTCGCTTCCATGTCCCGTTTGATCATGTGCTAATTGTTCTATGCTATAATCAGCGATTACTTGTAATTTATCCATCCAGTCCACTTCTTTCTTAAGTAAATAGCTGAAAACATCTAATCGATTAGATGAATTCCAGCTATCTTTATAAATAGGTTTTATTTTACCTGATATACATTGAAATATAGCTCTCTCATGTAATCGATCAGATATTGTGGATTAAGTGGTTCATGCGTTGCATCCATAATCAATTGATTTGGCTTTCTAGATGCACCATATTGATGGATATGCTCTGACATC
Organism: Enterococcus sp. HMSC061C05; assembly: GCF_001814765.1. Classification (NCBI taxonomy): domain Bacteria; kingdom Bacillati; phylum Bacillota; class Bacilli; order Lactobacillales; family Enterococcaceae; genus Enterococcus; species Enterococcus sp. HMSC061C05. Next base: position 64,172 of record NZ_KV817725.1, on the reverse strand, counting down.
CAATTTTTGATTGGAGAGTAATCATCTGACGCTAGAACATTTTCCACATCTATTTCTTGCTGCAAAGAATGAAGTAATTGTGCCGCATACATGTACCCTAATGCATAAGAGGGAAAATAACCAAAGCTTGCACCTGACCAATGAACGTCTTGTAAGATCCCTTCCACATCATTTGTTGGTCGTATTCCCAGATACTCTTCATATTTTTGATTCCATATCTCAGGTAATTCAGCAACATCTACCCCTTCATTGAAAATCATTTTTTCGATTTCATAACGAATGATGATATGGAGAGGGTAAGTCAAACTGTCTGCCTCGATACGAACCAAACTTGATTGTGTATGTTTCAATGAACGATAAAACTTGTCAAAAGGAATATCATCGAATGTTCCTTCTGCACATTCCTGGAAAAAAGGATATTGCTTTTTCCAGAAGCTGCGACTACTTCCCACAATGATCTCGTTAAACAACGATTGTGATTCATGAATACCCATTGATGTACCTTGGTAAATTGGTGTATAAGCATATTTATCATCAATGTCTTGTTCATACATTCCATGACCAGCCTCGTGGATCACTCCAAAAACAGCCATTTTGAAATCTGTTTCGTTCCAGCGTGTCGTGATCCGTGCATCATTTGGATTGATTCCAGTCATAAATGGGTGGACAGTGTCATCTAGACGACCACGACTAAAATCATAACCAAGTTGTTCGATCACTTTTACTACAAATCTCTTCTGTTGTTCCTTTGTCATTCTCCGATTTAAGAAGTCTGTTTCAGGTTCCGTCCCTTTTTCTTGGAGCGTACGGCGGATCGTAAGAATTCCTTCTTTGAGTTGATCAAATACCTTATCGAGGATTTCAACAGTCATCCCAGGTTCATATTGGTTCAGCAAAACATCATAATCTGTCTTTTCTTCTTTTTTCCAATAAGGTATCAATTGTTTTGTCAATTCGATATTTTGGTTCAATGCTTCTTGAAAATCAGAAAACTGTTGTGTTTTTCTAGCTTTTTGCCATTGACCATGAGCGGAAGAAACAGCAGCTGTATATTTTCTCATGAGATCTTCCGGTACGCGATGTTCTAAATCATACTCTTCTTTTACTTTGTCAAAAACGGACGTTCCGACTTCCGATAATTCTTCCGGATGTTCAGAAAAATAGCGAATGGCTTCTTTAATTTTTGGACCGATCTTTTTTGAAAAATAAATACTGTAAAGATAGCTATCTACTTCACTCCGGTATGCACTAGCTTTTTCTGGCATACCTGTTTGTGTATCCCAATCGAGGATTCCTAAAGCTTGTTGTAGAAGATTGATTTCTTTTACTTCTTGTAAAAACTCTTTTTCTTTCATTCCCTATTCCTCCAAACATCCAATTAAATGAATCAATTAGTCAGATTATTCGTCTTTCTCTTTTTTTCTAGGCGGACGAGTTCCCCAATACTGGAACAGATCCGTACGCAAAGCACCATTATACAATTTTCTTTTTTTGGTTGCTTTTTGTCCGTAAAATTCCTCAAACGCTAAGTCGCTAGTCAAGATATATTTACTCCATGTTTTTAATGGACGGAATACATCGCCCATTTCTTTATATAATTTTCGAACGGTTTCTTCTTCTCCTAGTCGTTCTCCGTATGGCGGATTAGCAACGATGACCCCATATTCTTTATCTGTCTTGAAGTCTTTCACTGCTTGTTGTTTAAAGACAATCGAAGAGCCTAGTCCGATTTCTTCTGCATTGGCTTTGGCAATTTCAATCATTCGTCCATTGATATCTGAACCAGTAATATCTAATTCAATATCATAATCTGCTTTTTCTTCTGCTGCTGATCGAACCTCTTCCATGATTTCCTGACTGAACCAGTCCCAAGATTCGCAAGCAAACTCGCGATTGAATCCTGGTGCGATATTATGGCCTATTAAGGCTGCTTCAATACAAAGCGTACCTGAACCACATACAGGATCATAAAATGGACGATCTTTCCGCCAATTTGTCAGCATCACAAGTGCTGCTGCCATGTTTTCTTTCAATGGTGCACCGCCTTTTTCTAAGCGATAACCACGTTTGAATAAACTTGGTCCTGTCGTATCCAAAGTTACCATCACATGGTCTTTCAGCAAAGCTACTTCCAATTGGAAATGTGCGCCTGTTTCCGTCAGCGGAACAGAAGCTGGACGATGATAATACGTACGAAGACGTTCAACGATTGCTTTTTTTGTGATTGCCTGGCAATCAGGTGTACTATATAGTTTCGACTTGATTGATTTTCCAGCTACAGGGAAAGCTGCATCTAGTGGAAGAAAATCTTCCCAAGGCAATGCTTTTACGTTTTCAAACAATTCATCAAACGTATACGCATCGAATTCCCCAACCACGATTTTTACTCGATCTGCTGTACGTAACCATAAATTAGCTGTAGCGATCGTTTCCATTGTTCCTTCAAATCGTGCACGTCCGTTCTCAACTTGGCATTCGATTCCAAGATCTCTTAATTCTTTACCAACCAGCGCTTCGAGACCGCTTGCCGCAGTTGCGACGAGGTTGAACTTCCTGTTTTTTTCCATACATAATCTCCTTATTTATAAAAAAAGGGGGGTGGGACATCAGTCAGTCCTACCCCACGCTTTTACTCAAACTCCGAATAACCGGTGACACAAAAGCCTGTTTTGCAATAAGAACAACATACTTTCTTTTGTCACGACCTTATTCCCTGATGTTTGCGGTTTTCTATAAGCCATGTTCTGTACTTTGCTTTTCCAGGGAGAAAAAGCAAAGCGGTAACCATCTATCTGCAGTTGTACTGCCTTTTTGTCTTGTTCTTCTTCCAGACAAAAAGCGCCCCTACCATTGTTTGGGTTGCTCGCTCGAGGGGTTTACCGCGTTCCACCGGATGGGTTTCCCCAGCCGCTTCGTCACTGTGGCACTTTCAAGGATACTTAAGCATAGCCGAAGCCTTAGCTTGTTTTCCTGCCGTTACTCCAAAGAGTACCTTAGCTTATGGTTTCGCTAAGCACGAACACTACAGGCATCACAGCCTGTGCGAGCATGGACTTTCCTCAGCCTGATCAAGTCAGACCGCGATTACCCGAAAACCGCAAATTCATTAGTCAAAAATTAAAATTGACGTGTTTTTTCATTATCATCTAAGCTTGTATCTGCATTTGTGTAGTTATTTGGATTAGGTTGTGCTGGTTTGACTGCACTTGCTTGTTGATCAAGCTTTTTACCGAATACTTCACGTTCAAGGTTTGACAAGCGTTTTAAGATATCGAAATTGGTTACTGCTGCGCTCTTCGGTGCTTCTGTTTGCTGCACACGTGTTTGAGCTGCTCCTTGAGTTTTAGATAATTGAGCTACTTTTGCACTCAATCGATCGTTTTCTTCTTGTAAAGCAAGGAGTTCTTTGCTGTAAGTTTCATAATCTTTGATGATATTGTCTAAGAATTCATCAACTTCAACGGGATCATAGCCGCGCATTTTTGTTTTGAATTCTTGTTGTAAAATGTCTTTAGGACTATAAACCAAATTCGCCATATTTACACCTCTAGTTTTCATTTACGTAATAACATTTCTACCTTTTTCATTGTATAGGAAAAAAGTTGATAAATCAAACACAATATCGATTATTCACTAAAATTTTGAAGATCGTCCATACTGATCAGCCGAATTTCGTAGGGATGATCTGCTTGGTAATTCTGTGCATCTTCAAAAAAATACTTCGTTTTCCCAGGGAATTCTTCATCATAGATCAGCAGACAGCCTACTGTATGTTCAAGTATAAAACGAGTATGATTCTTTAGCTGACTAGGTGATTGGTAGGGTTGATGGCTAACAGCTTCGACATAATCTGCTAATTGTTCTGCTAATTGTTTCTTCTCTTGGTTCCCTTCATTCCAGTTATTACCAAAATCAGCAAAAGGATACAAAATACCAAGGGAAAGTTCCGGATATTCTTCTTTCAATTCCGCTACTGTTTGCACGGTCCATAGTTCAACGCCCAAATTCCCACTGACAAGTATCCATTCCACCCCTTCTTCTGCTAATTGACGGAGTTCCCTTTTTAAAACATTTTTAACAACTTGTATTTTAGGGTCATTTTCTTTAAAAACACCGAGTTCGAAACTTCGATACCCAGACACATAGATTACTTTTGACTTATCCATCTCAGATTCCTTTTCTTTCTATCTGCTTTTTTGCTATAATGTGGCCTAGGAGTGTGATTAAAGATGGTATTGCGCTATCCAAACGGCCAACCTTATTATAAGAATGCCTCTCCCGTCGAAAAAATTCAAGAAAAAAGAAAACAAATCACCGAATTCGGCAATCGGGGGATGCGCTTTGAAGAAGCAATCAATGAAAGTAATGAGTATTATCTTTCCCGCGGGTTGGCAGTTATCCATAAAAAGCCTACCCCTATCCAAATCGTGAAAGTAGACTATCCTAAGAGAAGCGCTGCTGTAATCAAAGAAGCCTACTTTACCCAAGCCTCAACCACAGACTATAATGGCGTCTATCGAGGCTTTTACTTGGACTTTGAAGCAAAAGAAACCAAGAACAAAACATCGTTTCCCTTTAAAAACTTCCATGCCCATCAAATCGAACACATGAAAGCATGCCTCGAACAAAAAGGAGTCTGCTTTGTCTTATTATGGTTTTCGACATTGAAACGCTGTTTTTATTTGAATAGTGTTCATTTGATTGCTTACTGGGATGCCCAAAAGGAAAAAGGACGCAAATCACTGCCTTTATCATTGATCGAAGAACTAGGAATAGAGATCAAAACTGGTATTTCTCCGCGGATTCCTTATTTGGACGCGGTTGATTTCTATTTATCAACATTATCTATTGAAGGAGAAAGCAAGAATGGCAAATGAACAAACTAGAAGCTCTAGACGACAGAAACAGCCTACTCCTAAAAAGAGTGTGAAGAAGAATTCGGGCAAAGGTTCTGGGAAGACTTCTGGACCACATAAAAAAGGATTGTTTATCAAAATCCTTTTAGGCATCCTCTCGTTTTTCTGTATCCTCTTTTTAGCAGGTGTAGGACTGTTCTGGTATTACGCAAAAGATGCGCCCGAATTGACAGATAAAAAATTAGACGCTACCGTATCTTCCAAATTATATACACAAGATGGCGAATTATTCGAAGATCTAGGTGCGGAAAAGCGAGAAAAGATTTCTGCAAATGAATTACCGAAAACATTGGAAGATGCGATCGTGTCAGTAGAAGATCGCCGTTTTTATAAACATATCGGGGTTGACCCTATTCGGATCATCGGTTCTGCCCTTTCTAATTTCACCTCTGGCGGTCTACAAGGCGGAAGTACTTTGACACAACAATTGATCAAACTGTCCTTCTTCTCCACCAGCGCCGAGGATCAGACTCTGAAACGAAAGGCTCAAGAAGCGTGGATGGCTGTAAGATTGGAACAGAAAAAATCGAAACAAGAAATTTTGACCTACTACGTAAATAAAGTGTACATGTCAAATGGTTTGTACGGGATGGAGACAGCTTCTGAGATGTACTTTGGTAAGAAACTATCAGAACTTTCTTTACCACAAACAGCATTGCTTGCTGGAATGCCTCAAGCCCCTTCTGCCTATGATCCTTATGTTTATCCCGATCAGGCGAAGAAAAGACGAGATACTGTTTTGTATACGATGCTTCAAAACGAAAAAATCTCTCAAACAGAATATGATCAAGCTGTCAATGTACCGGTAACGGATGGTTTGCAAGAGCTGACTCAATCTGATGACAACACTAAGATCGTCGATAATTATGTCAAAGAAGTCATCAATGAAGTACAAGAAAAAACAGATAAGAATGTCTACACAGACGGTTTAGAGATCTATACGAATTTGGATCTGGATGCTCAAAAGAAACTATATGATATCGTCAATACGGATCAGTATGTCTCTTATCCAGACGATGAGATGCAAGTTGCCTCCACGCTTATCGACACAAATACCGGGAAAGTCAAAGCCCAGATTGGCGGGCGTCACATCGCAGAAGACGTGACTTTAGGCAACAACTTAGCAGTGAATACTTCCCGTGATTTTGGTTCTACGATGAAACCTGTCACAGATTACGGACCAGCTTTTGAATATTTGAAATATTCTACTGGAAAAACTATCACTGACGCACCGTATAACTATGAAGGCACTTCTACTCCTGTAGGAAACTGGGATAATCAATATATGGGCACCATTACTTTACGCCAAGCACTTTACTTATCCCGTAATGTTCCAGCAGTCAAATTATTCAATGAAGTCGGTTCAGATAAAGTGGCTTCTTTCTTAAAAAATCTTGGGATCGAATACAGTACGATCCATCAATCGAATGCGATCTCTAGTAATACGGAAGAACAAGATGGGACAAAATACGGAGCTTCTTCCTTAAAAATGGCAGCAGCCTATGCGGCTTTCGCCAATGGAGGAACCTATTACAAACCTCAATATGTTAATAAAATCGTCTTCCAAGACGGTACAGAAGAAACTTATGAACCTGATGGAAAAACAGCCATGTCTCCAGAAACAGCTTATATGATCACAGACATTTTAAAAGATACAATCACTGAAGGTACTGGTACGAATGCGCAAATCGCTGGGTTATATCAAGCCGGTAAGACCGGAACATCAAATTATACAGATGACGAGTATGCGAAACTTGGTATTTCTTCTGGTGTATATCCAGATATCCTATTTGCGGGCTATACACCAAATTATTCGATTTCCGTGTGGACAGGTTACAACAATAAAATGACACCTGTCACTTCAGAATCGTCACACGTGGCCTCTGATGTTTATCGCGAGCTTATGCAGTATGTTTCAGCTAACGTGACAAATACAGACTGGGAGATGCCAAGTGGCTTGATTCGTGTGGGCGGTGAACTGTACTATAAGGATCAATATACAGTGAGATCAAATACAGTTGCGCCATCAACAACTATTCCTTCTTCCAGCTATGTCCAGACTCCTGGAAGTTCAACAACAGAGACGACGACTCAAACTAGCTCTACTAGTCAAAGCGAATCAACCGCTGAGTCCTCAACAGAAAGCACGACAGCAGAGACAAGTGAGCCAGCGTCATCAACGACGGTTCCTAGTTCTTCATCTGAAGAAAGCTCGACGCCGTCTTCATCTGCTCCTCCTGCTTCTTCCAGTGAACCAGCAACTAGCGAAGCGGATGCTGCAAATGACCATACACCATCCAGTAGCACCTCAGCTTCTGGAAACAGATAGAAAAAAGAAACCACGTCTACAGGCGTGGTTTCTTTTTTGTGTCTATGTAAAAAACAGCTACAAATAAAAATCATGTACCAAGCTGTATTACATGATTTTTTATAAGACTATCCAGCGTATACATGTGTGATCTAACATTTAGCTTAAAAATTAGAAAATCCATTTTTCTTTTATCATTACATATACTTTATCCATTGACTTGTTTATAATTAAATCGGCTAAATACACACTAGTCTTTTATTTAGTGCCACTTCTTAATAATCCCATTGTTATTATCAAATAAAAAATACAATATATGGTTTTGAATAATTTTTTGAAAGAAGGCTTCATTATGGGTTATCTAATAGTATGCTTAATTATCATAATTTGTCTGCACCATCTTTTTTTATCGAAAACAATACCTCGTTATTCCAAGAATAAAAAAGCTGAAAAATTTAGTTTATTATTAAATAAATTTACTTTAATTGCTCCTATCCTTGCATTTATTATTTTTTCTGTACTTTTAAGCACTACTCTTAAAGGAAAATTTATGGAAAGAAGCTCTCATGCAATGATTCTCACTTTTTTATGGTTGTTGTTCACCAGAATCTATATTTTTCTGATGAGCCTGAAACCGCCCAAATCCATTAGTTTATGTTTAGTTATAAATGGTATTTTTTTATTATCACTTATCATTTTTATTACACCTTTAGATAGATACGTCACTTATTTATATAATCCTTTGGAATACTGGACTTATTTTATAGGTATATTGGAAGGCATTATTTTCTACATCGGGTATTTTCCCAAGAAAAATAACAACATTTATTTTTATCGCAATAAATTGTAATAAGTTACCATCCTAGCTACTGAGAATGTACATTTACTTTTTCATGCAAAAAAGATAAACGAAACAGCTTTCCTCCATAATAACAAGATAATTCATACATTTATTTGCAATTAAAGAAACCACGTCTACAGGCGTGGTTTCT
>NZ_KV817725.1:0-55856 GCF_001814765.1 Enterococcus sp. HMSC061C05 | reverse complement strand
AACCACGTCTACAGGCGTGGTTTCTTTTTTAGGTCTTTTCTTTTAGGCGCATCCGATTTTTCCCATCTTGACATATTGATAGCAAAGGACACACCTCACACTTAGGATTTCTTGCTGTACAATGATATCTACCGAAAAAAATCAGTGTATGATGTGTCTTTACCCATAATTCTTGTGGCACTTTCCGCATCAGTGTTTCTTCTACTTCCATGACCGAGGCATCTAGTTTGCAGATCCTCAGTCGTTTTGAAACACGCTCAACATGGGTATCTACTGCGATTGCTGGTATCCCGAATGCATCTCCTAATACGACATTTGCCGTTTTTCTGCCCACGCCAGGAAGAGACATCAATTCTTCTCTTGTCGTTGGTACTTGTCCGTCGAAACGTTCAATCAGCTGCTGTGCACACGCTTTGATATTTTTTGCTTTGTTACGATACAAACCAATCGTTTTTATTTTGAGGATGATTTCATCGATTGAAGCATCTGCTAATGCATCAGGTGTTGGGAAGGAGACAAACAAATCTGGCGTTGCTTTATTTACTGATACATCTGTCGCTTGGGCACTTAAGATCACTGCAATCAATAACTCAAATGGATTATTGTGTTTCAGTTCTCCGTGTGCTTCTGGGAACATTTCATACATCGTTTCTAGAGCTTCCATTGTTTTTTGTTTGCTTAACATATCCTGCTACTCCTCCAACCAATTTTTCAGCGAAACTTTTGGCAATTCTTCTTGTTGAGTCGGCTGCTCTACTTCTCTTTGAAGAAGTTGCTGTTTCCTTCGTTTTTGGTCTTCTTCTACTTGCTGTTTTGTACGTAGATTTTTTCTTTCCCACGATAGCAAAATGCGGTCAACATAATTAAAACTATAAGCCTGATTCAATACGGCTTCCCGCAGTGCTAGCTTCAAAATTTCCGGCTGATAATGGTCTTCTTCTAGCCATTGACCAATCCGCTGGAACTCGATCGAAGAAAGCGGGCGTCCAAATTCTTGTTCAAATAATTGATACACTGACTGGATTTCTTTTTCTTGTGTTTTTTCTTCGTATTTTTTTTCTTGTGTTTTTAAATACTCACCTAATTGATCATAAATAGGGTAAAGATTATATCGATCTGCTTTTTTACCGTTGACAATCGTCGTTTCTATCTTGATAAATCCATTTGTTACGAGACGATCCAGTATTTGAAAAATCTGATCTTGTTTGATTCCCATATCCATAGCAATCATCTGCAAATCAGGGAAAGTATCTCCTTCAAGCTGTGCCATGTGCAACTGTAGAACAAATAAAAATTCTTCAGATTGCAGACCGATCCTATGATAATTTTTAAGTAAAAGATTAGATATGACTGTTTGTCCAGCGCTTAAGTAATTTTCTAAATTCAACATGATTTCTCCTCCGCTCAATCACAGTATACGTAAAAAAAACATGGGAAGCAAGAACAGGTTTCTTTTCTATTGCTTCACTGATCGGTCAGATTTATAGTGTCGTCTACTTGATTTTTGTTTGTTTATGTTTTTGATGTGCATCTTCACTTTTCGGAATAAATAAATTAAGTAGATTTTGCTATTCCTTATAATGTTGACAAGGAAACAAAATTACTATACACTATTTTTGTTTCCTTGTCAACATTATTTCATAAAGGAGTTTTTTAAATGTTCAGTTTCACAAATAAACATTCTAAAGTTTTTGGATATATTTCTGTCTTATTCACTGGATTAGGATTTACTATCGTCAGTCCTGTACTTCCTTTTTTAGCGCTGCCTTATTCCCACTCCGCACATCAGCAAGCTTTCTATATCACTTTGCTCATGTCTGTTTATGCTCTAGCTGCCTTCTTATCTGCCCCCATTCTCGGTAGCTTAAGTGATCATTTTGGGCGTCGTCCGATCCTTATTATCAGTTTATTAGGATCAAGTATTGGATATTTGATTTTTGGTTTAGGAAATTCGATATGGATGTTGTTCCTTGGTCGTATCATTGAAGGATTGACAGCAGGAGAAATCTCCACCTTATACGCTTACTTTGCCGACATCACGGAACCTAATGAAAGAACCAAAGTTTTTGGATGGATGGGTGCTTTAGTCGGTATAGGAACAACGCTTGGTCCTATTATAGGTGGTCTATTAGCTGAGTTGGGGAATTCTGTTCCTATATTTATTGGAGCACTCTTTACTTTCTTAAATGCCGTTTATGGCTACACATTTATGCAAGAAAGCCTTCCAATGAAAAAACGTTCAGTAGATTTAAGTTTTTCCCATGTAAGACCTTTTCACCAATTAAAACAATTATTCAAGATTTCATCCGTTATTCCTTTATTGACAGCCGGTTTTGCTGTTTGGTTAGCGGCTGGCTCTCTTCAATCTATCTTTTCTCAATTTTCGATTGACACCTTTCAGTGGAAAGCGGGGTTGGTTGGTTTAAGCTTCTCTTTGATTGGAATCTTGGATATTGTCTCGCAATTGTTCATTATGCCTCGATTGCTCAAAAAAATTTCAGAACAGCAGATCACAAGAATAGGAATGTACAGTGAAATCCTCGCCTATTTATTCATCACATTATCTGGAATTCTTCTACTGCCGATTTTGTTTTTATTTGGGATTATCTGTTATGGTTTTGGCGATTCTATTTTTACTCCTGTATTCAATGGCCAACTATCCAATTCTGTCTCAGAAAACCAGCAAGGTCTTGTAATGGGCGGTACCCAAAGCATACAATCTCTATCGCGCGTCATCGGCCCGCTAATCGCAGGACAGCTTTATCCCGTAGCACCATTTCTTCCGACGATATTCGGGTTTTTGCTTATGATTTTTGCCTATTATTATTACAATATAAAACATTAGTTTCATTTGCTACTTCGTATAAATTCTCTGTATCGACCGATAAAACGAAATACTGTGTCAAATTCTTCTTTTGACATATTTTCAAATACAGCAGCATCTCGCTGGACCCATTTTTGATGGAGCTGCTCGTGTCTATTCCTTATTTTTTGTCCGATTGGCGTCAATTGAAAATAGATTTCTTTTTTATTCTCTTCGCTTTGATAAGTGTTTATGATCCCTCTGGCTATCAGCTTTTTTGTTAACTTACTGATGGCTCCTCTAGTCATATAACTAGCATTCGCTAATTTTGTCACGTTAGGATCAGGGATTTTCCCGATATGTTCAATCACTTCTAGTTCATTTAGCGTAAATCCTGCAAATTCTTTTTCCATTTCTGGTTTATTACGATGAATAATCTCATTAGCTAAATCCAGATATTCTTCTATTAGCAGCTGTCTTTTATCCATTTCTACACCTTCTTTTTCTTTCATTATATTATTTTTTTGTTTCCTAAACAACAAAGTTAAAAGGATTTTGTAGTAAAAAAGAGTTAAAAGGATTTTGTAGTAAAAAAGAGAATGAAATCAAGAAAAAAGGGGTTTGACAAAAATGTCATAACCCTTTTTTCCGAATAAACGGTGTTTAAACATCATCTTCTGTTTCTAGTTCATACGGCTGTCCTTCATATGTGTACTCCGTATTCAATGTGCCGTCATTTTCATCTGAGTAGATACGCCGACTGAAAGGAAAACGATGAGAAGCATTATCTTTCGCATCTTCTGCTGGCATCGTATAATATTCCTCTTGTGTTTCATTCAATTGAGAGAGCACTTGCTCCGCCAACTCATCTATATTGATCGTCGACTCTTTCGCAACATTTTTATAATCTTCTAAAAATGCATCTTGTTGGACAAAATATTCTTTATTCATCTTCTTTCTCACCTTTCTTTTCAAGTTCAAGTAAAACTGCTTGTTCTTTTATGTAACAGCTTTATCTTTGTTGCTTATTGTGACAAAAAATGCGAAGAAAGACAACTAATTGTACTTTTCACAAAAAGACAGAGGGTCGTGACAAAAAATGCGTCACAACCCTTTTTCCAAAATAAACGGTAATCAGTCAAAACTAAACAGCTCTTTCATAACCGCTCCCGTCTGTCTTTCTTTATTGTGCTGTTTCGATTTCGCCTAGCGCTGCTTGTGCAAGTAGGTTCAAGTAATTCCAAGGACGGTCAAAATGTGGTTGGAAGAAGAAGTCTGAAAGAGCAAGATCTTCTACAGTCATTTTATTTTGAACAGCTAAAGACATAGTATTTGCTGATTGCGTAATGTCGTATTTAGACATGAACTGAGCACCAACGATACGATTTGTGCCTTTTTCATAAACTAACTCCATCATTACTTTTTCGGTAGTCGGCATGAACTCTGGACGATAATTATCTTCAAATACCGTTGCTTGGACTTCTAAATCGTTCAATGTTGCGCTTTCTTTAGTTACTCCTGTCGAGCCAATCGTCCAGCCAAATAGATAAAGTCCTGAAGTTCCTTGAGTCCCACGATACGCCATTTTATGCTCTGTCAAGTTATTTCCTACAAGCAATCCTTGGCGCACGGCATTTGTTGCCAGAGGAATATAATTTTGTGTGCCACTTGGATTGTAGTTGACTACTGCTGAATCTCCAGCGGCAAAAATGTCTGGATCACTTGTTTGCATGTATTCATTTACTTTGATTGCCCCGTTCGGCAGTGTCTCTACTTTTCCTTCGATCAGTTTTGTATTTGGACGGAAGCCCACACATAAAATGACCATATCTGTATCAAATGTATCTGTTGGTGTAGCTACTTGTTTCACTTTTCCTTCTTCATCTGTGATGAATTCAGTGACATTTTCACCTAGTGCAAGAGTGACACCGCGGTCTGTCAATTCTTTTTCTAGGATATCTGTGAATGGTTTATCTAGATATTTATTCAAGATGCGGTCTAACCCATCAATCAATGTTACTTGTTTTCCAGATTCGACAAAAGCTTCGACTAATTCAATACCGATATACCCACCACCAACGATTACTACACGTTTCGCTTCTTTCGCTTGTGCAATGATTTCATTTGCTTGGTTGTAGTTTTTGCATAGGAGTACATTTTTTGCATCAATTCCACTAATCGGTGGGATGATAGGCCATGAACCAGTTGTCATTACTAATTTATCATAAGAAACTGTTTCTGTTTCTCCTGTTTTCAGATCTTTTGCCGTCACTGTTTTGTTTTCTGTATCGACGTCTGTTACATCGTGTTCCATTTTAACTGTTGCTCCTAATGAAGATAATTCTTCAGGGTTTGAGTAGAACAAGCCTGCTGGGTCTTTTACTACTCCGCCGACATAAAGTGCGATACCGCAAGATAAGAAAGAAATATTGTCATTTCTTTCATATACTGTCACTTCTGCTTCTGGATGATTTTTTAAAATACTTTTTACAGCTGCAGTACCTGCATGAGTACAGCCAATTACTACTACTTTCATTTATGGTCCCTCCGATTAACATTTTGTCCTTCGACAAAATTACTATAACAGAAATAAAACGGATACAACAGTTTAATGCTTGTGAATTCACAAAGGTTTATTTGTAGTTTTACTCATTTACAATCATAGAAATCCATTGTTAGCAAGATTCTTATTGTGATAATATTCACTTTAACATTTGTCCTTGTGAATAAAAGACAAAAAAATAAAAAAAGCTAGCGTTTTTTTACGCAGCCAGCTTTTTTAGGTGTAACACTTGTAGAAACTGTTTTTACATTTGTGCCTTTTTTGCTGATTCTTTACAGTCTGGACAAAGTCCATACAATTCCAGCCGATGTTCGTTAATCTCAAAATCAGTCAGCCTACTCGCAGCCATTTCTATATCTTCTAACCCTGGGTAATGAAAATCAACGATCTTACCACAGTTTTCGCAAATCACATGATAGTGACGCTTTGAGCTGAAATCAAAACGGCTAGAAGCATCGCCGTACTTCATTTCTTGAACAAATCCAATCGAAGTAAACAGACGAAGATTGTTGTAAACGGTCGCAACACTCATGTTTGGGAAACGATGTTCAAGTGCTTTATAAATCTCATCAGCTGTTGGATGGGAATGATGTTCAATCAAATATTCTAAAACCGCGTACCGTTGAGGTGTGATTCGAATGTTCTCTTTTTTTAACTTTTCGATAACCTCTTCGACTAACTTATTTTCCATGTAAACACCCCACGTTGTTATTCTCGTCTTATCATACTATTTTTACATTTTAAAATCCACTTAACATGAAAAGAAAATTCAATTTTATTGTATTTTAATGAAAAAAAGACGTAAAACAGTCATGTTCACCATTCTACGTCTCTATTCAACTAACTCTTTTCTTATCATAGATTTTTGTGTTTTCTTTTCATCTGTAAAAGCCTTCCACATAAACCTATTTATAGAGAAACAAGTTTACTTACATTTCTTGGTAAAGGGCTGTAGATAAATAACGTTCACCATTGTCGGGAACGACTGCTAATACCTTTTTGCCTTTCCCTAGTTCTTTTGCGACTTTTAATGCGGCAGCAATTGCAGCGCCAGATGAGATACCAACTAAAATTCCTTCTTTTCGTCCGACTTCTCTAGCTGTTTCCATCGCTTCGTCTCCAGTCACGGAAAGGACTTTATCATATACAGAGGTATCCAGTGTTTTAGGAACAAAGCCTGTACCGATCCCTTGGATTTTGTGAGGACCTGCTTCTTTTCCTTCTAAAATGGCAGATTCTGCCGGTTCTACCCCTACTAATTCGATCTTTGGATACACACGTTTTAATTCTCGGCCAGCGCCAGTGATTGTCCCGCCTGTCCCGATACCTGCGACAAAAGCGTCCAATCCATTTACTCCAAAGGCTTGATGAATCTCTGGACCAGTCGTTTTTTCATGTACAAGAGGATTTGCTTCATTTTCAAATTGTAATGGTAAAAAGTAGCCATTTTCTTTTGCCAAACGTTCTGCTTCTCTAATGGATCCAGAAATACCATCCACACCAGGCGTCAGAATCAACTCTGCGCCGTATCCTTTCATCAATAAACGTCTTTCGATACTCATCGTCTCAGGCATCACGATAATGACTTTATATCCTTTCGCGACTCCTACCATCGACAATCCGATTCCTGTATTTCCGGAGGTAGGTTCAATGATGGTATCTCCTGGTTTCAGTAATCCATCATGTTCCGCTTTTTCTATCATACTTAGAGCAATCCGGTCCTTTACACTTCCTCCTGGATTAAAAAACTCAAGTTTCACAAATACATCTGCTGAATCTTCTGGTACGATTTTATTTAATTTGACGATTGGCGTTTTACCAATCAATTCGGTGACTGAGTTATAGATAGCTGTCATCTTCAATTCCTCCTTGTCTTTGCTCTTCCCTACTTATCATAATACAATTTGTTCATTTCTGGCGAGTGATTCGTCTTTGACTAGCAAAAAAAAGACAAAGATATACCAGATATGGTAGTTTCTTTGCCTTTTTATCTAAATCACACGTTTAGTTCTTGTCCGACTAATAAAGAATAACTGGACATGGACATGCCGTTTTTCGCCATTAGATCATCAACAGACATGCCAAATTTTTGTGCAATATCCCATAGCGTATCTCCTGATACAACTGTATATGTTTGACTACTATTTGTATCCGCACCTGTTGCCGAAGATGATGATGACGTTGAAGTCGTCGTAGTAGTAGTTGTTGTTGTACTTGTAGTTGTTGTGGTCGCCGAACCAGTTGATGGTGTATCAAAACGGGTTAAATTATAAGTATTAATCAATGAGTTCAATTTGGTTCCATAATCTGGATCGGTAGCGTAACGACCTGTCAAGTACGCTGTTGCATCATAAAAACTTGTTGTATTGCTTTTCCATACACCAGCATAATGATAATCGCCTGTTGAAAAACTGGTTGAACGAAGAACATTTGCATGGTCTTGGAAGGATTCCCAATAAGAAGAATATTTTCGGAATGGTTCATTCATCGTTACCCATTGTCCGTTTACATATTCTTTGGTTGCCATATAAACGACCTGTCCGTTATAGCTTCCTTTTACACCGAACAAATTATAATTGGGCGCACTAGCTAATCCGGAAGTACCATATGCACTTTCCAACAACGCTTGAGCGATCATGACTGAAGCATACAAGTCATTACTTGCAGCAACTTCTGATGCAGACCAGCCGATTTGATCGATAAACGCTTGAGGATCAGCGACTGTTTGAGATCCTTGTTCATCTGCATGAACACTTTGCGGTACCGCTGTAACCATCATCGGCCCAACTAAAAGACTCGTTCCAATTAAAGGAGCAATCGCTTTTTTATTGATCACCATGTTTCTTTTAGGTCTATGGTGTCGGGCACTGCGGGTCTTCAGCTCTTGCATTCAAATTCCTCCTCAAAATAAAAAAACTTAATAAAAAGTTCTCTTCTTAAAACAAACTTAATTAATTAAATTATACTTTTAATTCTCAAGAAACACAAACTAATCCGAAGAATTCTTTGTTTTGTCATTTAAATGTAATATAACAGAAAACGAAAAGTAACATTGATTTATTCTTACCACCACATAAAAAACAGCTGCCTCCAACTTGCAGACAGCTGTCTTTATCATTCAAACAATGATTGGTGTCTATGATAATTGATTGTACGTATTCACAACATTTTCTACTGTAAATCCAAACTCTTCTAAAATTTTAGCACCAGGAGCAGATGCACCGAAATGATCGATGGTAATCGTTGTTCCTTCTGTACCCACATAGCGTTCCCATCCGAATGATGCAGCAGCTTCGATCGCCACGCGTTTCTTCACTGCTTTAGGAAGTACGCTTTCTTTGTATTCAGAAGATTGTTTTTCAAACAGGTCGAAGCTTGGCATAGAGACAACAGAAACATCTTTCCCGTTTTCTGCCAATTCTTTTTGAGCTTTCACAGCTAAATCAACTTCAGAACCAGTTGCAATCAAAATACCTTCTGGTGTTTCTCCTTTAGCTGGAGAAAGAACGTACGCGCCTTTTTTGACCATTTCATCTGCTGCTTCTTTTGTAGAAGGCAATACAGGAAGGTTTTGGCGGCTCAATACAAGGATAGTAGGCGCATCAGTAGTCTCCATCGCCACTTTCCAAGCAGCACGTGTTTCATTTCCGTCTGCTGGACGAATCACTTGGACACCAGGCATGCAACGAACAGAAGCTAATTGTTCAATCGGTTCGTGTGTTGGTCCGTCTTCTCCGACAGCAACGGAGTCATGTGTCAAAACGTAAACAACAGGCGTATGTTGAATCGCTGCTAAACGAACAGCTGGTCTTAGGTAATCGACAAAGACAAAGAATGTTCCGCCATAGATACGAGTTCCGCCATGAAGTTGGATACCATTCATAGCCGAAGCCATCGCAAATTCGCGAACGCCAAACCAGATGTTACGTCCTTCATAATGTTCAGGAGTAAAATCTTTATCAGCAGCTACCATTGTATTATTGGAACCTGATAAATCTGCTGAACCGCCCCAGAAACTTGGTATAGCTTTCGATAATTCTTGGATGACTTCTTTACTTGAAACACGGCTTGCTTGACTGCTTCCTACTTCATAAGTTGGCAATTCTGCATCCCAGTTTTCTGGCAGTTTGCCATCAAAGGCATCTTCAAATTGTTGTGCCAATTCAGGATAAGCTTTTTTATAATTGGCAAACATTTCATTCCATGCATCTTCAGCTTTTTGTCCTTCTTCTATCATTGTTTGATGGAAGCGGGCAGCTACTTCTTCAGGAACAGTGAAGTCTGGATAATCCCATCCGTAAACTTCTTTAGCCATCTTGATACCCTCTTCGCCAAGAGGAGCACCATGAACAGCAGATGTTCCTTCTTTAGGAGCACCGTAGCCGATGACTGTTTTTACTTCGATCAACGTGGGTTTATCTGTTTCAGCTTTTGCTTGTTCAATCGCTTTAGAGATTGCTTCTAAGTCATTTCCGTCTTTCACTAAGATATGTTGCCAGCCATATGCTTCATAACGAGCACCAACATTTTCTGTGAACGCTTTTGAAGTTGGACCATCTAATGAAATATCGTTTGAATCATATAAAACGATTAATTTACCTAACTTCATATGACCTGCCATCGAACTTGCTTCTTGAGAGACTCCTTCCATCAAGTCTCCATCCCCACAAATTGCATACGTATAATGATCCATTATGTTGAAGTTTTCTTTGTTATAAGTTGCTGCAAGGTGTGCTTCTGCCATCGCCATACCAACAGCCATTGCAATCCCTTGGCCTAATGGGCCTGTAGTAGCTTCTACACCATCTGTATGATGGACTTCAGGATGTCCTGGTGTCTTAGAATCCCATTGACGGAATTGTTTCAAATCATCAATTGTCACTTGATAGCCAGCTAAATGAAGTAAACTATATAACATTGCTGACCCATGTCCTGCTGAAAGAATGAAACGGTCGCGATCAGCCCAATTTTTGGATGTCGTTGGATTTACTTTCAGGTGTTTTGTCCATAACGCATATGCCATAGGTGCTGCGCCCATCGGCAATCCAGGATGTCCTGAGTTTGCTTTTTGGACTGCTTCAATACTTAATGTACGAATTGTGTTAACGCCAAGTTGGTCAATTTTGTCAAACAAAATAACCCCTCCTATTAATTTAGGTTTTTTTTACCTTTATTTCTTACACTCTCATTCTATAAGATGTCACACGAAAAAGCAATCATTTTCAGTATTTTTTACTAAAAGTTGTCATTTCGGTTGTGTAAGCCTTTTTTCTTTTGGATTTCTTTTAATTTTTCCGGGGTCACGTCATTGCCCTCAGGATCGACGATTTTCATTCCTTCGATATGATGACGCATACCGGAACGAAAAGCTTCCAAATACTCTTTGCGCAAGTTGATTTGTTCTTGTTCTTCGGCTTTCGAGAGACCATTTTCCTTCTTTTTACGTGCGAGTTCATTGATCCGCTCTATTTTTTCAGGTGACAGCATGCTCAGCCCTCCTTTTACTCTCCTTCATATTATATAAAAACTGAAAAAAAAACAACTAGATAAACTAAATAAAATACGAACATTCGTTTGATTTAGCGCTTTTTATATGGTACTATTTATTTATCAAGTGAAAGAAGGTGTACCTTGTGGCCCGACAAACTGAATCAAGACAAATTGAAGTCTTACGTTATATCCATGAACAAGTAACCCAAAAAGGATACCCGCCAACTGTCCGTGAAATCGGGGAAGCTGTTCAGCTTTCTTCTACTTCTACTGTTCACGGTCATCTTGCACGGCTTGAAAAAAAAGGGTTTATCCAAAGAGATCCGACGAAACCTCGTGCAATCGAGTTGACAAAACAAGGTTTAGAAAAGATTGGGATTCGTCCAACAACTATTCCAGTACTTGGCGTAGTAACAGCTGGAGAACCAATTTTAGCAGTAGAGGATGCTTCGGACTTCTTTCCGATCCCTCCTAATCTTTCTTCTGAAGAAGGCAGTCTCTTTATGCTGACGATTCGTGGAGATAGTATGATCAATGCTGGAATTTTGGATGGCGATAACGTGATCGTTCGGAAGCAGGAAACTGCACAAAACGGTGATATCGTCATTGCAATGACTGCAGAGGATGAAGCGACTTGCAAACGATTCTATAAAGAAAAAAACTACTTCCGTCTTCAACCTGAAAACGACTTACTCGAACCAATCATTTTAGATCAAGTATCTATATTAGGACGAGTAGTAGGGCTCTATCGTAGTCATATCTATTAATTAGTACTAAAAAAGAAAATTGTTTAAAACCGAGTTTGAGACCATTGTCTCAAACTCTTTTTTCGCCCAAGTTCTTCTTCTTTCAAATTTTTATCACTTCCCTCTTTACAAACCGAACAAATATTCGTATACTAAATATACGAACAATTGTTCGTATAAATTAACGAGGTGAGAATTCATGAAATCAATGAGACGTCTTGGCTTAGTATTAACTGTTTTGTTTTTAGGTATTATTATTGGTAATTTCGGCATACGTCCAGCTTTACTTGTGTTTGTTCCGTTATTTACTTTGTGGTTCATGTTGTGGGATGAAAAGAAGTACCGTCAATCTGAGCGGCGCAGAATTCATGAAGATCATTTCTATCATGAACCCTACTACAGATCCAGGCAATCATAATGAGGATTGACTGCTAATTGTTCAAAAGACAAAAAGTTAAACTTTTATGAGGGTGTGACAAAAATCGGTCACATCCTTTTTTTCGAACCTTTACTGGACTTTGACTGGTTCCATTTATAAAAAAATAGCGACCCTCAAGCGTCAGAGTGCCTATCTGACTTTTGAGGGTCGCTTCAAAATCGCTTCTTTATAAATTATAAATCATAAATCGCTTTTTCTGCTTAATATTCCATTAATGTAATAATGTCGTATCCTTTGATTTTGTCACGTCCATGGAGATCCATCAATTCGATCAAAAATGCGCAGCCTACGACTACACCACCTAATTGTTCGATCAGTTCGATTGTCGCTTTGATCGTTCCACCAGTAGCCAGCAAATCGTCACAAATCAACACACGCTGACCTGGTTTAATGGCATCCTTATGCAATGTCAATGTATCTGTTCCATATTCTAATCCATAAGTCACTTCGATGGTTTCTCGAGGTAATTTTCCTTTTTTGCGGACTGGTGCAAAACCGACTCCTAACTCATAAGCAACAGGACATCCTACGATGAACCCACGTGCTTCTGGTCCAACTACCATATCAATTCGTTTTTCTTTTGCATAATTTACGATTTGCTTCGTAGCTTCCCGATAAGCGTCACCATCTGCCATCAGCGGGGAAATATCTCGGAACACAATTCCTTTTGACGGATAGTCGGGAATACTGGCAATATAATCTTTTAAATCCACTCTTTGTTTCCTCCTAGGTTGTTAACCATTTCTTTATGGTAGGAATATCGCTCAAAAGCAAAAATTCCTCAACTTTGATTTTATTTAGCCGCCGCTGGTATAATTTGCTCTCAGTCAAAGGATGACTTTCTGGGCTGGCGACTTTTTGTAAAACACCGTTCTCTATTGTAACAAATTTCAATTCAAAAAACACCTGTATCATAAAAATTAATAATTTTTCAGGGATACGCAAATATTGAGCTACTGCTTTTATTTTATGACGTATATCTATTCGTTCTTGAGAATGGATCAATTTAAACAATTTTGCGTACTGTTCTCTTGTGCCTACCCCATTCAAATAAGCCTCATCAGGTGAAATCCCCATCAGATAAACACGATTGAATGAATAAGACCCAAAGACTTCTTTCAGCTTTGCTAAATCCTCTGGACAATCCATAATAACCAGAGATTTCGGTTTTCTTTTTTCAATTACTGCGTGTATAGAATCCATTCCTTCGAAAACAATCGCCGTTTCTTGGATGCGCTCCGGCACGAATTTCAACGTCGAAGAATCAAAAGCTAAATAAAGACTGTCTTCAGATGTTCGGCTCTCTTCACGGAAACGTTTTGCCCGCCAATCAAATACCTGCAGACCACCTACTGCAAAATCAGATACCATCAGTTGCGGTTTCTTACGTCCATTCCATTCATTGATCGAAAGCTTTCCTACTACATCTACTAGATTATTCAGTAGTTCTTCTTCTTGAGTTCCAAAACCAAAAGCGACCGCATCAAGCTGACTAGATTCATCGGAAAGGACAAATTTCAGATGCTGTTGGTTTGCTCCGATTCTTTTGACATTCGCTGCTTGGACTTGCCGAAATAAAAATTGAGGTAAAGGATTATCTGTACCAAATGGCGCTAATAATTTTAGTTCATCAATACGCTCTACTGTTACTTCATTCGGAAGTAGCACTTCATCAATTCTTAATTCAGGTCCTCTTGTCAAATCGATTTGACGATCGACTATATATTGGTTCATCTTCTCCTGTAGTATTGTGACATTTTCACTTGGCATCGTTAACCCGACTGCTGCATGATGTCCTCCAAAATAAGTAAATAAATCCCGCATCTGGTCAAGCATTTCAAAAAGGTTCAAGGCTTCAATACTACGTCCAGAACCTTTAGCTGATCCGTCTTCTTTTAAAGTAAGAACAAGCGTTGGTTTACCAGTTTCGTTCATTATTTTTCCTGCAACAATACCTAAAACACCTTCATGCCATCCTCGGTTTACCAATAGATGGATATGATTCTCCTTATTGACCATTGCTAATGCTTCTTCTGTTATCTGCTCTACGATTGCTTTTCTTTCTTCATTGATTTCATTCAATTTTTTTGCTTGAATGGATGCCTCTTCTTCGTCAAACGTTGCAAGCAATGAAACGGCAGGTCGCGGGTCACCCATCCGACCAATAGCATTTAGTCTGGGCGCAATCGAAAAGCCGATCGTTGTTTCGTCTGCATCTCTCATTTTTACGCCACTTTCTTCAAACAGCGCCTGAAGTCCTATCCGTTCTGAATGATGGATGGCATCGATTCCTAATGCAACAAGGATTCGATTCTCATCAGTCAATGAAACTAAATCGGCGATCGTTCCTATCGCTACTAAATCCAAAAATTCTGCAGGTGGTTCTTCCAACAATGCAGAAGCTACTTTGAATGCTACTCCGACTCCTGCCAGATCTGGAAATGGATATTGCCCCGCTGGATGACGAGGATGAACAATCGCATAGGCGTCTGGTAATTTCTCAGGTAGCTCGTGATGGTCTGTAATGATCACGTCTACACCAGCTTGCTGAGCATATGCTACCGCATCATTTCCTGCTACCCCGTTATCAACAGTGATGATCAGCTGGATGCCTTCTTGGATCTTTTCTTGGTATACCGATTGGTTCGGTCCATACCCATGCTCAAATCGATTTGGCAAAAATACTTCTACTTCTGCACCAAGTAATTCCAGTGTTTCTTTCATTACCGTTGCACTGGTGATTCCGTCTGCATCATAATCACCGTAAACGAGGATTTTTTCTCCACTGATTACAGCTTCTTGTATTCGACTGATTGCTTTATCCATATCGTGCATCAGATACGGATCATGTAGTTCTTGTTCTTTTGGATGTAAAAATCGGTTGATATCCTCTTCCTCATGGTAACCTCTTTGCCACAGTAACTTACCGACAAATGGAGATAATTTCAATTCACGGATCATTTGGAGAAAGGATTCAGAAGGCTCTGTCTCGCTTAACTTCCAATCAAAATTTGCTTGTCTCACTTTCTCACTCCTAACTTAGTTATTATAGCAAAGGAAATCAGCAAAAAAAAGCAGAAAGAAAGAATAAAAATAGATCAGATCCGCTAGACTGATGTTCAGCAGGACCCGATCTTTTATACGACCATTTATGAAATATCCCTATTAGTCAAAATAATTGAAGCTTTGTTTTGGCGCTTGCGTTTTTTGTTCTTCCGGTGCTTTCAATTGACTGATTTGTGCTGTTTTCGCTTGTAATTCCGCCTGATAAGCAGCTTCTAACTCTGCGCGTTCGTTTCTAAACTCGCGTTGTTGTTCTTCTTTTGCTTCTTCAATTTTCTTTTGCAGATCTGTTTGGTATTCTGATATTTCCTGAGTCAGCTGCTTGATTTGCTTTTTTTGCTGCCATAGTGTTGCCGAAGCAGTTAAGAATACAATCAGTGCACCAATCAGCGCAGAACCGATAATCACTAAGATCAACGGTGCAGAAAAGGAAGTGAAGCCAAAACTTACAGGGACATTTTTATTGTTCAATACAGCAAAAAGAACAATAATCAAAACTAAGATAAATCCAAGAATCACATTGCTTTGCTTTTTCAATTCCTCCACCTACTTTTTGTTAAAAATTCCGCTGGCTAAATAATCACCAATCGTTGGAAACAGCGTATAAAATTTTGATGCAACTTCTAAAATAAACGGTTGATTGATTTCTCGTTTTGGATGTCTCATATTGCGGACGATCATTTTTGCCAACTTAGTAGGTTCTAAAACGATTTGCCCGACTTTTTCCAAATAGCTTCCGCTTGGATCAGCCTTGTCAAAGAAATCTGTCTCGATTGGACCTGGATTTACTGTCGTAACAGCTACACCAAGTGGTTTCAATTCTAATCGCAAGGCGTTGGAAAAGCCAAGGACTGCAAATTTCGTGGCAGAATAAACCGTTGATTTTGCAGTTGCCATTTTCCCAGCCATTGAGGCGATATTAATAATATGTCCTTGTCTTCTTTCTGCCATATCGATCGCAAATTTTTGTGTCAAAACCATCATTCCTAAGATATTGACTTCAAACATATCGTACGCTTTTCCAAGATCGAATGTAAGGAAGTCCTCGAAAATACCAAATCCAGCATTGTTTACCAGAATATCGACACGTCCAACTTCTTCCATTACTTTTTCATATAGTTCATCCACACTATAAGGATCGCTGACGTCTACTTTGAAAGCATAAGCCTCTTTGCCGCTCAAGCGTCTGCACTCATCTCTGACACCTTCTACAAATGCCATTCTTCGTGCGCAACTTATAACGATTGCTCCTTGCTTTGCTGCTTCATAACAGATTTGCGCGCCTAGACCACCTGAACTACCTGTTACTAAAACAACTTTATCTTCTAAATTCATGCCTCATCCTCCTCACGAAATGGTATCTCAATGCTATCAAAATCTTTCATGATCGTCGTGTTTTCAAACACTTCTTTTGCTTCTTTTTCAAGCTCTAGAGCTGCTTTTCCTAAATATCTTGCACTGATATGAGTAAGCAACAGCCGTTTTGCCTGCGCTTCTTTTGCAACTTCAGCAGCTTGATGAGTCGTAGAATGGAAATAGTTATGCGCCATTCTTGCTTCATCTTTATTAAATGTGCTTTCATGTACCAAAATATCACTGTTTTCCGCAAGCACAACAGAATTATGTGTTTTTCTCGTGTCGCCTAAAATAGTCACGATCCGCCCTTTTTTATTTGGGCCTACGAAATCTTTTCCATTGATCGTCCGACCATCTTCTAGTTGGATCGTTTCCCCTTGCTTCAGCTTGCCGTACAGTGGTCCAGCCGGAATGCCTAATTCTTTCAGACGATCCACCTGCAATTCTCCTTTATGATCATGTTCAACCACACGATAACCGAAACTGTCGATTCCATGATTTAGTTTTTTTGCATAAACAGAAAATTGCTGATCAGTAAAAATCGGGTCTGTTTCATTTAACTCGATGAATTTCAGCGGATAACTTAACCGTGTTTGCGAAATGCCTAAAGAGACTTTTATGTATTCCTCTATCCCTTTTGGCCCGTAAATCTCTAATGGCGTATCCCCACCTTGAAATGAACGGCTGCTGATGAGTCCGGGAAGCCCAAAAATATGATCGCCGTGTAAATGTGTAATGAAAATTTTACCGATTTTTCTCGGACGGATAGTCGTTCGCAAAATCTGCATTTGCGTGCCTTCACCACAGTCGAATAACCAAACTTCATTACGTTCGTCTAAAAGTTTCAATGCTATACTTGTCACATTTCTATGTTTTGCAGGAACACCTGCGCCTGTTCCTAAAAATTGTAATTCCATAATCTACCTGACTTTCTTTAAGTTCCTCTTTAATTTTAGGGGAAAAAGATAGGATAATCAACCGTAAGTCGAGAAAGGCTTCAAATAAAAACGATGTTCCTCTGTGATAACGTTTTCTTTAAACTCCATTGTAAAAACAGCAGCGAACCCTTTTGAGATTCTCTGCTGTTTTTATTAATTTGAAGATTCGGAACTCTCATTGTCATCGGAAGATTGCGGATGTTTGTCCTCCCAAGTCTTTTGGGCAGCTTCTTTCGCCTGCTTTTCGGCTTCCTTCGCATCATGCACATCTTTTTCGACATCTTCATAATCCAAACGGGTAATTTCTCCGCCTAATTCCATCATCACTAATTGATTCAATGGACGATTGTCTTCTTCATCCGCAATCAAAATCAGCCCCGTAGCTCCTTCACCGATTTTATTTCCTACAAAGTCGAACACAGTCTGAGCATCTTTTATTTCTTTTGCATCTTGTGTCGCACCGATCATCCCTCCAGCAAACCATCCTAATAAAATCCCCAGCGGCCCACCTAATACACCAACCAACATACCAATCAACCCACCAGTAGAAGATTTGTTATTCCCAGTAAAGTCGATAAAATCTTCTATTTTGAATTGATGGGTTCCATTGGGATCATGGCTGACAACGGCCATCTGTTCTCCTTTGATCGAACGAACAGCATGTAGTTTTTTGATTTCCGAAAATGCCTGATATGCTTGGCTTTCTACTTGAAAATTTAAAATGATTACTCGCTTGCTCATTGAAAACGCCCCTTTCATACCTTCTTGTTATTTATTTTACCTTTAATTGTAAAATAAGAAAAGAAAAGCACTCTTTCCTACCCAATAAAAAAGGAGAATGGCCTCAGCCATACTCCCCTTAGATTTGAAACTATATTTTTTGGTATTTGTTTTTATTTGTTTGCCTATTCGACAAATTCAAATTCAAATTCACCGATACGGACAAGGTCGCCATCTTTCGCCCCACGTGCCCGAAGTGCCTCATCCACACCCATACCACGTAATTGACGAGCAAAACGCATTACCGTTTCATCATGATCGAAATTCGTCATTTGGAATAATTTTTCGATCTTCTCACCGGATAAGATCCACGTTGCATCTGAATCACGATCGATTTGGAACTCAGGGCCTTCTGGATTGAATCCATAGTGTACAGTTTCTTCTTCCAGTTCTTCCTCGTACAATGGGAATTCTGGCGTTACTTCTAACAAGTCTGCTGTAGCATTCAATAACGCATCCAATCCTTGTCGAGTCACTCCAGAAATTGGAAATACTGGGATATCATCAGCGAATTCGTCTTCTTTTTCCTTGTTCAGCTGTTCTTTGAATTTCACTAGGTTTTCCTGTGCATCCGGCATATCCATTTTGTTAGCCACGATGATTTGCGGACGCTCTAACAAGCGTAAGTTGTAAGTAGATAATTCTTTGTTGATGGCAAGATAGTCTTCGTAAGGATCTCGTCCTTCCATCCCACTCATATCGATCACATGTAAAATAACTCGCGTTCTTTCGATATGACGAAGGAATTGTGTACCTAGTCCAACACCTTGCGAAGCTCCTTCAATCAACCCTGGCAAGTCTGCTGCGGCAAAACTTCTGCCATCACTTGTAGTAACCATTCCCAAGTTAGGGACGAGTGTCGTGAAATGATAAGCGCCGATCTTTGGACGAGCAGATGAAATCACAGATAGCAAAGTCGATTTTCCAACAGATGGAAAGCCTACAAGCCCAACGTCTGCCAATACTTTCAATTCCAGTTCGATTTTTCGTTCTTGTCCTGGTTCCCCGTTTTCAGCAATTTCCGGTGCAGGGTTCCGAGGAGAGGCAAACCGGATATTTCCTCGTCCGCCACGTCCCCCTTTCGCCACAACTAGTGTTTGACCATTTTCAATCAAATCTCCTAAAAGAGCACCAGTCTCTGCATCTCGGACAGTGGTTCCTTGCGGTACTTTCACATAGGTATCTTCTGAACCACGGCCGTGCATCCCTTTACTCATTCCATTTTCACC
The DNA here is from genome assembly GCF_001814765.1 of Enterococcus sp. HMSC061C05. Classification (NCBI taxonomy): domain Bacteria; kingdom Bacillati; phylum Bacillota; class Bacilli; order Lactobacillales; family Enterococcaceae; genus Enterococcus; species Enterococcus sp. HMSC061C05. Next base: position 36,449 of record NZ_KV817725.1, on the reverse strand, counting down.
TGGCTGCGCTTTGAAATGGCGATTAAAACGAAAGTCCATCAATGTACGCAAACCTTCATCGACGATCAAGATGACATCACCGCCACGACCACCGTCTCCACCAGCCGGTCCGCCGTCAGGAACGTATTTTTCGCGACGAAATGCAACCATTCCGTCTCCGCCCTTGCCAGCTTTCACATCGATCGTTACTTGATCTAAAAACATGGACATAATTAAGTCCTCCTATTATTCAATTTATTTATTTGACTGCCTGAATTTCCACAATAAACAAAAGTCTTCCTTATTTTATCGGTGAAATCTGTTTTTGTCTATCATTTCAGCAAAAAGATTGATTGCCTTCTTCTTTTTTTATTATTTGGTAAGGTTTCCAACCATTTTTCTGCTATCGAGTATAATTTTTTGACAAAATATGCTTTGCGTAGCAGAATAACAGTGTATTAATTGTATTAATTGAGGATGCCGTTTCATAGCACCCCTAATAAAGGAGGAACTTTTGATATGACAGTAAAAGTAGGTATTAACGGATTTGGGCGTATCGGCCGTCTGGCTTTCCGCCGCATCAAAGAAGTATCAGATGATATTGAAGTAGTAGCAATCAACGACTTAACAAGTCCAACTATGTTAGCACAATTATTGCAATTTGACTCTACTCACGGTACTTATCCTGGCACAGTTACTGCAACAGAAGACTCAATCGTAGTGGATGGCGAAGCAACACGTGTTTATGCAGAACCCGACGCAAGCAAAATCCCTTGGGTAAAAGAAAACGGTGTAGATATCGTACTAGAATGTACTGGTTTTTATACATCTGAAGAAAAAGCGAAAGCGCATTTAGATGCTGGTGTCAAACGAGTAGTTATTTCTGCCCCAGCTGGTGCAATGAAAACTATCGTCTATAACGTCAATGATGATACATTAGATGAAAACGACCGAATCATCTCAGCAGGTTCATGTACAACAAACTGTTTAGCACCTATGGCTTATTTCTTGAATAATGAATTTGGGATCGAAGTTGGTACAATGACAACAGTCCATGCCTACACTTCAACCCAAATGCTGTTAGATGGACCAGTAAGAGGCGGTAATTTACGTGCTGCTCGTTCAGCTGCTGACAACACTATTCCACATTCTACTGGTGCTGCAAAAGCAATCGGCTTAGTTATCCCTGAGTTACAAGGAAAATTACAAGGACATGCGCAACGTGTTCCAGTCGTTGATGGTTCATTAACTGAATTAGTTTCAGTATTGAAAACCAAAGTAACTGCTGATCAAGTAAATGAAGCAATCAAAAAACACACAGTTGACAATCCTTCATTTGGGTATGATGATCGTCAAATCGTTTCTAGCGATGTCATTGGCACAACTCAAGGTTCAATCTTTGATCCAACCCAAACAGAAGTAACAACTGCTGGCGATTTCCAACTTGTCAAAACTGTTGCATGGTATGACAATGAGTACGGATTCACTTGCCAAATGATTCGCTTACTAGAAAAATTCGCTAACTTGTAATTTAATAAATCAAACAATAAAACAAGCCTTTGACTGGGTCCAGTCAAAGGCTTGTTTCTTTTTATCCTCTTGCATTTAAACTAGTTCAATGAACATATTGGTTTAAAAATTGTTGGACTACTTGCTGATACTTTTCAGGATCTGTCTTGTATGCTTCCGCATGCTCGGCTCCTTTTACAACATACTTTTCTTTTGGCCCCTTCGTTGCACGATAAACCTTATCCAACATTTCAAATGGTACAAATGTGTCTGCGTCTCCATGTATAAATAGCATCGGACGCTGGTTTTTCTTCAATTGATCCACTGCACTTGCCTCACCGAAAAAGTAGCCGGCACGGACTTTTGTCACTAGACTCGTTACTTGCATAAGCGGAAACGCTGGAAGACTAAACATATCGTCTAGCTGATACGCAAGCTCATCATGGACAGAAGAATAACCGCAATCTTCAATAATTGCTTTTACGTTATTTGGTAATTTTTCTCCGCTAGTCATCATGACAGTTGCTGCCCCCATGCTGACACCATATAGAACGATTTCTTGCGAGTTTCCATTTTCTTCTAACACTTTGTTGATCCACTGCACATAGTCTTTGCGCTCTGGCCATCCAAATCCAATATAATCCCCTTCGCTTTTTCCATGCCCTCTTGCATCTGGAACAAGGACATTGTAGCCCATATCATGGAACATCTTTGCATAATTGGTCATCGTTTCAGCATCTCCCATGTAGCCATGAGCAACTAGAGCTGTTTTTTCACTTTTCGTTTCAGCAGGAAGATAAATCGCTGATAATTTCAGACCGTCTTTCGAAGTGATTGTCCAATTGCTTCGGTTCTCTTTTGAACTAAACCACTTATGTGCATCCGTTTCTTTGGATGTCTGTGTTGTACCTGGTGTATCTTCATCTAAAAAGTCTTTCTCAGACGGCACGACAGCATAATTATAAAAATAATTCCCTGCAAACAATAGCGCAACGATTAGAACTAGGGCAACACCTAGAAGGATTTTCATCCAAAGTTTCATAAATTATCCATCTCATTTCTCTTTTTTCATCTAACCTTGAATTAGTATAATCAAAGAATCTCTACTATGCAATGTTCATTTTTATAACCTATAAAAAAGCAAAATAAAAAAGCAGAAATAACTGGCTATTTCTAGCGGATTATTTCTGCAGCAACTCATTATCTATTTTTTATTTTCAATTAATTTGAAGCTTGACCAAGGTTTCAAAAAGTCAAGGAGGAACAGTTCGTCATCAGAAATTCTTCCTACAACATTGACCCGTCCATCATTTTTCATGTCCTTCAAGGCGATTTGTGTTTCTCCCTTATATTGACCATACCCTTCATTATCAATCAGCACATCACCATGATGCATATCTCGCGTATTGTGAGGTGGAAAATCTTTTTCTTTATAATATACACGAGTCATCGTCGAACGAAGGATATACTCTGAGCGATCTCCTCGATAACTGTGGAGATTGTCAAACAAGCAGATTCGTTCGTTTTCTGTAATCCCTTCTTCCGTATCTACTTTCAATGTTGGATAATCTGCATTAAATGCTGCTGCCATTTCTTTCAATTCTTCTTCGCTTGCATACGCATTTCCAATAGAAATATCATCAATCAGCCCTGTAAGGATCAAATGCTTCACTTGTGTAGCAATCTCAAGGTCTCGGTGGTCTTCTAGTGTGCACAAGCCATCTTGTGTAGGCCAAGGGCCAAACTCAGCGGATTGCGAATTGACGAACGCCATCGTATTCAAATTATATTTTCTAAATTTTTCTGAACAAAAAACAAAATGGTCGTAGCCTAAACCAGAATATCGATGAGGATAAAAATTATGAGAACCTAATAAATTATCCGTGTTTGGCGAATAACTCATGATGTTGTCAACATAATTCGTGCCCGAACTCATATTGATCTCGATTTTGATACCGAAAGGATTACGCGTCATTTTTGCTTCTTCTGCTCCGGTGAACCCGATATCCAAGCGAACTCCATAGGCACCCATCTTATGGAAAAAGGATAAGTCATCGTAAGAAATCTCCAACTGTTCAAATAACGCTGGATTGATATCTACCATTACTTCCATGCCTAGGCTATTCGCATAATCAACTACTTCTTTAAATTCTGAAAGAACTTTTTCTTTGTCGTCGTTGATCTGCAGTAAACTGGTAAAAACCCGTTTATACCCATACTTATGAGCTAAATCCAAGTACGCTTTGTCCTTTTCAAATGTTGATCGTTCTGGATAAATCGAGATTCCTAATTTTCCCATATTACCATTTCCTCCTGCATCTTTTCGTTTTTGTATCCACTTACATTATAGCAAAGACAAAATAAATGGTCTACACCTTTTCTTTTTCTTTTAAAATAAATGATAAATTCCAATAATTTAAGTAGGTATTTCTCCTCTATTTTGTTATCATTAAAGATAACAAAACAGTAAATTGGAAAGGAATAGTTATGAAGAAAAATAAAGTTATTTTAAGTATTAGTTTAGCTGCAGCATTATTGTTTGCTGCTGGTTGTTCCGCAAACAGTACGACTTCTCCTAGTTCATCGGCTGAAAGTTCAAAGAGTACATCCACTGCGGAAAGTACAACTGCCAGTAGTGTCGATTTGAATGCATTGGAATTGCCACAATTGACGAAAGATGTAGCTGAAAACGAGGATTTAGTCGAAATGGTGACAAATAAAGGCACAATCAAAATCAAATTATTCCCTGAATATGCACCTAAAGCAGTTGAAAACTTTATGACACACGCAAAAGATGGTTACTATAATGGCCTGACTTTTCACCGCGTCATCAAAGATTTCATGATCCAAGGCGGTGATCCTAAAGGCGATGGCACTGGAGGCGAAAGCATTTGGGGAGAAGGATTTGAGACAGAGATCAACAACCACCTTTACAACATAAGAGGTGCGTTATCTATGGCTCGCTCACAAGATCCTAACAGTAACGGCAGCCAGTTCTTTATCGTCCAAAATTCAGATGATATGCATGATGGCCTTTTAAAAGATGATTACCCTCAAGCGATTATCGATGCTTATAAAAACGGCGGTTATCCTTCCCTGGATGGTCAGTACACTGTCTTCGGTCAAGTGATTGAAGGAATGGATGTCGTGGATGCTATTGCAAATGTCGAAACAGATAGTTCAGACAAACCAAAAGAAGAAGTAAAAATTGATAAAATCAATATACTGCAAGAAGCAAAATAAACAGAACATAAAAATGACGTCTGAATCTAGCAAATATGACAAAATGTGCTAGATTCAGACGTCTTCTTTTTACATAAGAAAGCAAGTAAGCATCCTTCTATTTTTCTATAACAACTTTTTTATGTTCAAGCATTTTGGTTGACGATGAACGTGAACTCACACTCACAGACTTTTTTATCATCTACATATGCTGCAGATAACGCTGTACCGACTGACCCCTTCATTTTGGTGATTTCAAAATGACATTTCAGTACATCTCCTGGAACAACTTTTTGACGGAATTTGGCCTTATTGATTCCACCGATATAAGCTCGTTTTCCTAGGAACTCTTCTGATTTTAGGATAAGGATCGAACCTGCTTGTGCCAGTGTTTCTAGGATCAACGCACCCGGCATCACTGGATTGTCAGGAAAGTGACCTTGGAAAAAATCTTCATTGATCGTTACATTTTTTGTCGCAACGATCTTTTTTCCTGGTTCTAATGTATCTACATAATCAATATAACAAATAGGATAACGATTAGGGATCAAGTCCATTACTTCAGTAGCAGATAATACGTAAGACATAATTAAACTCCTTCTTTCAGGCGATTGCCATTTTCATTACTTTGACTATCAAAGTATCATATTCCTAAATATTTAGCAATCTTTTTTTAATTTAAGAAAAAATAGTTTGACAATCAAAACATTTTGACTAATAATTAAGAAATCAAGAAGTTATTTTAGCTATTATTCTCTATTTTTTACGACTATCAAATTTTTATCAGAAACAAAGGAGAGTCATTATGTCATTTCTAGAAGGAAAAAAAATCGTCATCATGGGCGTCGCTAACAAAAAAAGCATTGCTTGGGGGTGCGCTGAAGCAATGTTGAAACAAGGGGCAGAGATTATCTATACTTACCAAAATGAACGAATGAAAAAATCATTAGTCAAATTGGTCGGCGAAGAAGCATTCACGGTAGAATGTGATGTTTCTAGCGACGAAAGCATCGAAAAAGCAATGAATGCCATCGGTGAATATGCTGGAGAGATCCACGGCCTTGTCCATGCAGTTGCTTACGCCAACAAAGAAGAATTGTCCGGAAATGTGTCTGATATTTCCAGAGACGGCTATCAATTAGCTCAAGATATCAGTAGCTACTCTTTGATTGCTGTATCAAAATACGCACAACCGTTTCTTGCACCAAATAGCGGAATCGTTAGCATGACTTATCTAGGTTCAGAGCGCGCAATCCCGAATTATAATATGATGGGTATCGCGAAAGCTTCTCTTGAAGCAGCTATCCGTTATTTGGCAGCTGAGTTTTCACCTAAAGGCATCCGAGTCAATGGTATTTCAGCTGGAGCAATCAAAACATTAGCTGTTACAGGGGTTAAGGACTATCAAAAACTGATCCAGTTATCTGAATCTCGTACGCCTGATCAGCAAGGTGTAACGATCGAAGAAGTCGGTAATGCTTGTGCTTTCTTGATCAGTCCTCTTTCCAGCGGGATCATCGGTGATATTATCTACGTTGACAAAGGTGTCCATCTTTCATAATCCTTTTGTTACATTCTTTAAAGTAAAACATATAAAAATCAGGAAAAAACTTTTTAAAGTCTCTTCCTGATTTTTTTCTTTTTTTACGTTTTTTCAACTTATTACTTTGAAATTACTCCACGACTTCAATCCAGCCTTCTGGTGCTTCTATGTCCCCGAATTGAATACCTGTCAATTCATCATACAACCGCTTTGTTACTGGTCCTACTTCCGTTTCGCTATAAAATACATGCAGATTGTTATTGTGGTAGATCCCACCGATTGGAGAAATAACAGCCGCTGTACCACATGCACCAGCTTCTGCAAATTGATCTAGATCATCAATGAAAATATCTCCTTCTATTGCTTGAAGTCCTAGTCGTTCTTCAGCTAATTGCAGCAAAGAATATTTCGTGATACTTGGTAAGATAGATGGCGATTGCGGGGTGATGAATTTTCCGTCTTTCGTAATCCCAAAGAAATTTGCTGCCCCTACTTCTTCGATTTTCGTGTGTGTGGCTGGATCAAGATAAACACAATCTGAGTAATCCAGTTCTTTTGCTTCTGTTCCTGGAAGTAAACTTGCTGCGTAATTTCCGCCGACTTTTGCTGCGCCAGTTCCCTTAGGAGCAGCACGATCGTAATCAGATACAATAAAGTTCGTTGGTTTTAGCCCACCTTTGAAATACGCTCCTACTGGCGTACAGAAGACGACAAATAAGTATTCTGGAGCAGGATGGACACCGATGTTTTCACCGACCCCAATCAGTAAAGGACGCAAGTATAATGTAGCGCCTGTTCCATACGGAGGCACGAAAGCTTCATTTGCTTTTACCACTTGCTTAACAGCATCAACGAACATTTTTTCAGGGACCATCGGCATCAGCAAGCGTCTAGCACTTTGATTCATCCGCCGACTATTTTGTTCAGGTCGAAAGAGATTGACCTTCCCGTCTTTACGACGATAAGCTTTTAGACCTTCAAAACATTGCTGACCATAATGAAGCGCTGGAGAGCCTTCATGAATCGTCAGGTAATTATCTTCTGTCAATTCCCCTTCTTCCCATTGTCCGTCTTTCCATTTGGCAATAAAACGCCAAGGAGTTTTGATATAAGAAAATCCTAAATTGTTCCAATCGATTTGCATATACTTACCACCTTCGTTATTTTCTCCACATTTTATCATTATCCATATTATTTGTCATTTTATTTTCAGCTTTTTCCTTTATTATAGTTATTTTTGCTATTTCCTTTTTTGAAAACTTCTTGGTACAATACAGAAAGAATCAAATTTTAGAAAAGAGGATTTTATGTTTTCATTATTAGCAACTGCCGGTACGACAGACTCTTCTGGCGAGACATTGACAGATCAAGCTGTCAGCAAAGTAAATGCGTTTCAGCGGTTTTGGGACGGGATTGATTGGGACGCCATTTTGGCTGCCTTTATCCAAAAAAGTTTATATCTGATTTTTTTGATCGTCCTTTTTTGGATTCTTCACCGTGTGGGAAAATATCTGATTGATAAGTCTTTTAATCAGTATTCTAAAAAAGCCATTCTAAACGAGAGCCGGTTAAAGACTTTACATAGTCTTTTAAATACTATTTTTCATTATACCCTTGGTTTCTTCTTTATCTATGCAATTTTATCTGCTATCGGTGTACCGATCGGTTCACTTTTGGCTGGTGCCGGAATTGCAGGTGTGGCGATCGGCCTTGGTGCCCAAGGGTTCATGAGTGATGTTATTACCGGATTTTTTATTATCATGGAACAACAGATGGATGTTGGAGACTACATCAAGTTAGCAAACTTAACGATTGAAGGAACCGTCGTATCTGTTGGTATCCGTACCCTTCAGCTGAAAGCAACGGATGGTACTGTCCATTTCATCCCGAATCGAAACATCACCACGATCAGCAATCTCTCTCGTGCAAATATGCAAGTACTTTTAGATATCCGGATCGTTCCTGAAGAAGGATATGACAAAATCTATGAGATCATTGATCGAGTAAATCATACATTAGCTGAAAAATACCAAGAAGAGCTTCAAACTGAACCTTCCATCTTTGGTTTAGTGGATCTTGGTAATAGTAATTTTGCTATTCGAACGGTCTGCTACGCATTGAACGGAAAACAATATGCCTTAAAAGAAGAGTTTTTGAGCTCCTATGTCAAAGAATTGACAGCTTCTGGGTTCACGATTCCGAACAGTCCAATTGCTGTCGGAAAATAATTTGGACAAACGATGCAACGGATCTCACTAAAAAGAGCGTGGGACAAAAGTAAAGAACACTTTTGTCTCACGCTCTAAACACGTATAAACGGCGGAAGCAGAAGCAACTCCTTCGGAAATAAGCTGAAATTCACAAAAATTTGAAAAGCAATTTTCGTGAATTCCTTCTTATTTCTTGAAGTTAAACGCTTCTGTCCCAGCCTCTTTTTCAAGATAAAGTCAAAACTGGTACGCTTTTGTTTCTACTTATTTTTTGATTATCTTTCAGTTTCTCGTTCTTTAGCTCACAATATCGATTTGTTCTTTTAATTCTTCGATCTTCGGAGACAATATATTGCGACGTTCTAATTCATGCACCATGAAGTTTACGGCTTTAAGCAGCTCTTTCCTTGTGATGATTCCTTTGAAAACCCGTTCTTCTGTGACAACCGGTAAAAAAGGCGAATCAACTAACAAATGGAGTACTTCTTCTAGTTCCCAATTTTCATCAATCGTCGGAACATCCGTTTCTGTTACATCAGCAACTGTTAGTCCTTCTAACGGATCCATGCTGATTGTTTGCAAGTCAATCATTTTATTGACCACATCTGATAAACTTACTAGTCCTACAAAGTGATCATCTTTTCCTAATACAGGAATTTTGGAATAACCGACCTTCGATAAGACAAGTAAACCATGGGATAATGGATGATGATACATAACATTTGCCACATTTTCTGCAGGAATCAAAAACGTTTCCTGATTTTCCAGCAGCATTTCTCTTACTATAGGTCCAATCATCTGATGGCCTCCATTTCTATTTCATTCAACACTACTATTTTACCGAAACCGGATGCAAAATTCATAAAATAAAGCTTATTTTTATTAAAAATTAGAGTTTTTTTATTCAGCACTCTCTTGAAAAAGAAAAGGCCAACTCTTCAACTGCCTGATGGGCACGGTTATAGTATTGAACAGAAATTTGGTCATCTAAACTTTCAATAAGAGCATATGATGGGATTTGGATCGGGCCTCTAGGTTGAGAAATACTTCCAGGATTCAAAAACAGGATTTTCTGATCCATCTCACAGCCTATTTGATGGGTATGACCAAAAAACACCATATCGGCATTTGCAGCTCGAGCTTCGATTGCTAACTGTGTCAAACCAAATCGAACATTCGATAAATGGCCATGAGTCATGAATACTGTATCCTGACCAGTTTGGATCACTTTTTTCTGTTCGAATCCTGGTCCATAATCACAATTACCTTGAACCACTTGGAATGTATCCCATAATGGGTCAGAAGCTTCTAATTCCGAATCACCACAATGGAAAAAGATATCCACTTCAGAACGATAACGATCTACTAAGTCAACGAGGATCTCTCTGTCTCCATGATTATCACTTACTACTAAATACCGCATCTATCTCTCTCCTTCCAGCCATTGTTTCCACTCGGCACTCAATTTTTTCATTGCTTGAGCCCGATGACTGATCTTGTTTTTTTCTTCGCTCGATAATTCTGCTGCTGTTTGTTTCTTACCTTCTGGGATAAATAAAGGATCATACCCAAAGCCATTTTCGCCAGATGGTATACGGGCTACTCGACCGGGCCATTCCGCTTCTACTACAAGGCTGTCTTTTTTGGGTGCCGCGAATACTAATGTACAATGGAATTGTGCTGTTCTTTTTTCATCCGGCACATCTGTCAATTCATATAATAATTTGGCGTTATTCCCCGCATCACTTTTTTGTTCCCCTGCAAAACGTGCAGAATAGATTCCTGGCATACCGCCTAACGCATCCACTTTCAAACCTGAATCATCTGCTAAGACTGGTTGATCAAGCAATTGTGCAATCGTTTCTGCTTTTAATCGGGCATTTTCTTCAAATGTGCTGCCAGTTTCTTCCACATCTGGCAATTCAGGATAGTCAAGTAATGTTTTTACATGATATCCCGCTTCTTTGAACATATTTCGAAACTCTTCTGCTTTTCCTGGATTTCTTGTCGCAATGATGATTGTTTTTGTTTCTTCTATCCGCTCATTATCTTGAGCAAATTCTGTTAGCAAAGCATGTTTTTGCTCTTTGATCAAATCTTCAATCGCGTTTTTTCCAAAAAAGAGCATTTCATTCAACTGTTCTCCATCAAACGTTGCTTCTTCTCCAGTTCCTTGAATCTCCACGAATTTTCCTGATTCTGTCATCACGAGATTCATATCTACAAGTGCTGCGGAATCTTCTTGATAGTCCAAATCTGTCACGCAAGTCCCATCCGGCAAGATCCCTACGCTAACTGCAGCAAGATGCTCTTTGATTGGATCTTCTGACAATTCCTTTTCTCTTAAAAGCTTTTCAATTGCTAGTCTCAACGCGACGAATGCCCCAGTGATGCTAGCTGTTCTAGTTCCGCCATCCGCTTGGATCACATCGCAGTCTATGATGATACTACGCTCTCCCAGCTTTTCCAAGTCTATTACTGCACGCAAGGAGCGACCAATAAGACGCTGGATTTCCATTGTTCTACCAGAAAGTTTTCCTTTGCTGCTTTCTCTACGATTTCTCGTACTCGTTGCTCGAGGTAGCATACTGTATTCAGCTGTTACCCACCCTGTTCCTGTTTCTCTCAAAAAGGGAGGTACAGAATCCTCTACTGTTGCAGAACAAATAACTGTTGTATCACCAAAACGGATCACAACCGATCCCTCTGGATATTTGAAAACATTTGTTTGAAGCTCCAGTTTACGAAGCTCTTGGGCTTTTCTCCCGTCATGACGCATCCTTATTTTCCTCCCAATTCAATATGATCTACATTTAGGTGTCCGATTCCAAGCCAGTCTTCAGCTATTTCTTGGAAAAGTTTAGCAGATCCTGTTGTATAAAACTGACATAATGTCCGTCCATTTTGCGGTGAATTGCTCAAATTGAAATAATCGAGTAGCATAGATACTTCACCTACTGTTTCTGCTCCAGAATCGATCAGTTGAACATTTTCCCCCACTACATTTTGAATGATGGGGCGCAATAATGGATAATGGGTGCATCCCAAAATCAATGTATCGATTTTTTTAGTCGTTAACGGAGCTAATGTTTCTGCCACGATTTTTTTTGCCACAGATGAATGGTATTCATTACTTTCGACAACTGAAACAAATTTGGGACAAGCAAGACTTGTCACAGTCAATTCTGGCACTTTCTCTTTCAATGCTTTTTCATAAGCTTGACTTTTTACCGTACCAATCGTACCGATAATGCCAACTTGTTTATTTTGTGTTTTTTTTACTGCTGCTCTTGTACCGGGAAGGATCACACCGATGACTGGAATAGAAAGAGCAGCTTTGATTTCTTCTAAAGCAACCGCAGTTGCGGTATTGCAGGCAATCACCAGCATCTTGATTCCTTGCTCCACCAGATAATCCGTCATTTCCCAAGTATACTGGATTACCTGTTCCGCAGGTCTAGGACCATACGGGCAGCGTGCTGTGTCTCCTACAAATAAAATATTTTCATTCGGTAATTGTTTCAGGGCTTCTTTTACTACAGTTAAGCCGCCAACACCTGAATCAATAAATCCGATAGGGCGATTATCTGTCAATCGTATCATCCTTTTTTTCAATAAATTCTATCTTCCCTATTGTGTACTTTTTAGCGTGAATTTTCAAGTGCTCTCACTTGCTTAAAACAATCAAAATCTCTTTTTTTCGAATGGAAAGAGGAAAAGCGGTTGTGACTTAGTTTGCCACAACCGCTAAAAGAATCATCTATTAATAACTGTACCGTCTCTTTTCCAAGTAACCGGAAAGCAGAGAAAGCGCGTAACACACCACGAAGTACATAAGTGTCATGATGATGAACATTGGAAGCACATAATTGGTATTCTGTCCATAAATAATACGTGCCTGATGAGAAAGTTCAGGTAAAGAAATGATTACTGCTAATGATGTATCTTTGATCAGTGAAATCAATTGGCTCACAATTGCCGGGATCATCGATTTGAATGCTTGCGGCAAAACAATCGTCCGCATCGTTTCTACATAAGTCAGTCCCGTTGACAATCCTGCCTCCATCTGCCCTTTCGGAACAGCATTAAGTCCAGCTCGGAAAATTTCCGACAGCATAGCTGATTCAAAGATCGTCAATGCTGCAACAGCAGACCAGAAGATGTTCATCTGGACGCCAATCTGAGGCAAAGCAAAATAAGTGAAGAAAATGATCAATAATAATGGAAGATTTCGTATGATATCGATCACAATACCAAGGATTTTGGACAAGAAAGGGATATTCGCAAAACGAATCACACCTGTCAGACCACCAATCAAGAAACTGAAAATGATCGAAAACAATGAAACTTCAACAGTAACCTTTAATCCTTCCAATAAAAAACGGACATTCATCCATGAAAAAGCGCCGCTAAAATCCATGTATTTCCCCTCCTTCTATGAACGAACCGCCCATTTTTTCTCAAGATAAACCATTAAGTAAGATAACGGCAGCGTGATAACTAAGTAAAATAACCCAACGATGATATACGTATCGAAGGTATTGAATGTTTCACTGGCAATCAAATCTCCTTGATACATCAAATCCAAACCAGCTACGATTGCTAAAATAGACGAGTTTTTCACAAGATTAATAAATTGGTTGCCTAATGGCGGAATAACGATTTTGAATGCTTGGGGCAAAACAATATAACGCATAATTTCTGAATAGGTAAATCCAGAAGACAATCCTGCTTCTGTTTGGCCTTTTGGTACGGTTTGAATCCCTGAACGTACTGTTTCAGCAATAAAAGCGGATGTATAGATAGTCAAGCCAATCGTCCCTGCTTGGAATCCGTCTAGATTAAACCAATAAATAGGTACGACAACATAAAAAAACATCACGATGATCAATAATGGAATGTTTCTAAAAAATTCTACATATGCCTTTGCTAAGGCACTTACTACTTTATTCTTTGATAATTGGAAGATTGCCATCAACGTTCCGATAATCAAACTAAACACAAGTGCTAAGACACTCGAAAACAATGTGATCTTGAACCCGTCGACAAAGATTGGTCCATAAGTCTGTATCAATTCGCTCATTGCCTCTCCCCCTTACTCTACTTTTCCTTCAGTTTCATTTGGAAACCATTTTTGATAGATTTTATCATATGTGCCATCTGCATGCATTTCCTCTAGCGCTTGGTTAACAGCTTTCAAGAAGTTTTCTTGTCCTTTGTTGATCGCAATTCCATAAGGCTCATTAGTAAACGTTCCGCCGACTAACTCGTACTCTGGATTTTCATCTGCAATCCCTAACAAGATCGCATTATCCGTAGTCATTGCGTCTCCCTGGCCAGATTGTAACGCAGTAAATGCTTCTGCATAATTTTCCAATTCCAGAATGTTTGCATCTGGTGCATGCTGTCGGATATTCGCAGCCGACGTAGAACCTTTGACTGCTAGAACTGTTGTAGAAGCATTCAAATCATCTACACTTTTGATTTGGCTTCCCTTCTTTACCAACAAAGCTTGGCCAGCATCGAAATAGACATCTGAAAAATCGACTTGTTTTTTTCGTTCATCTGTGATCGTCATCGTCGCAATAATCGCATCGATGTTTCCGTTTTTCAATAACGGGATCCGCGTTTTAGAAGTGACTTCAACAAATTCCGCTTTTCCATTCTCACCAAGGATCTTTTCAGTGATTGCTTTTGCAATATCTACATCAAATCCTTGTACGGTTCTGCTCTCAATATCCATCATTCCAAATAATCGAGTATCATATTTGACACCCCAGATGATTTCATTGGTAGATTTGCTTCGCTCTAAAATATCTTCATTTGCCAACCCATTTCCTTTACATCCGGCTAGTGCAAGAAAAGCAATGCCTAAAAGGAAAATCAGGCGTATTTTTTTAAACCTGCGCATCTTTTTCCTCCTATCAATGATTGATAACTTTACTGATAAATTGCTGTGCTCGGACTTCATTTGGATTTTCGAAAAAGTCTCTCACATTTCTGCTATCTTCCAATACTTCTCCGTCAGCCATGAAGATGACACGATCCGCAACTTCTTTGGCAAAGCCCATTTCATGCGTCACGACAATCATTGACATGCCGTCATGCGCCAATTTTTTCATGACGTCCAATACATCACCAATCATTTCCGGATCCAAAGCAGAAGTAGGTTCATCAAACAGCAGCATCTCAGGATTCATCGCTAAACCTCTGGCGATTGCCACCCGTTGCTGTTGTCCACCGGATAACATGGAAGGATAAGAATCTTTCTTATCTAACATATTGACAGTTTTCAGAAATTTCTCCGCGTTTTTGACTGCAGTTGCCTGGTCTTGCTTTAACACTTTGATTGGTGCTAATGTAATATTTTCCAGAACGGTTTTATTAGGATACAAATTGAAATGCTGGAAAACCATGCCGATATTCTTTCGGACTTCTGTCAACTTTGTCTTTTTATCATGCAAGTCAGTATCATTAATTAGTAGCTTACCTGAAGAAATCGTCTCTAATCCATTGATACAGCGAAGCATCGTGCTCTTTCCTGAACCAGAAGGACCAATGACAACGACAACTTCTCCTTTCTCGAATTCGAGATTGATATTTTTTAATGCGTGGAACTTGCCATAATATTTATCCACGTGATCAAATTTAATCATTGCCATAGAATTACACTCCCATTATTATTTAGTAAGATTTCTTTTAAAGATGTATAATAAAATACATTATATCTGATAGTTTAGTAATTTGTAAAGTTTCTTAGAACGTTTATTCTCCCATAAATATTTCTTTCATTTCTAATCTATTAGTTATTTTATCCTCTTTCCTTGTTTTTTCCTTAGGAACTGTTGTTTCTTGTCAGGAAAAACGGTAAGATATTAAGTGCTCAGACTTACAAATCGTAAAGAGGTGTCTTTTTTGAAAAATATTATTTTAACGGGAGATCGACCAACTGGGAAGCTGCATTTAGGGCATTACGTCGGTTCTCTAAAAACCCGAGTGGCTATGCAAGCAGACGAAGACAACCAACTGTTTGTCATGATTGCTGACATGCAAGCACTGACCGATAATGCTAAAAATCCTGAGAAGGTTTCATCAAATGTCTTGCAAGTTGCTTTAGACTATTTAGCCGTGGGATTAGATCCTGCAAAATCTACTTTATTTATCCAATCACAAATTCCGGAATTAGCTGAGTTAACCATGTATTATTTGAACTTAGTCAGCGTAGGACGCGTTCGGCGCAATCCGACTGTCAAAACAGAAATCGAACAAAAGAAATTCGGTGAAAGCGTGCCTACAGGATTCTTTATCTATCCTGTTTCTCAAGCAGCTGATATCACTGCATTCAAAGCGAATCTCGTACCTGTTGGCGAGGATCAAAAACCAATGTTAGAGCAGACACAGGAAATCGTACAAAGCTTCAATCATACATATGGTGAAGTCTTGGTGGAACCGAAAGGCGTATTCCCACCAAAAGGAATGGGTAGGTTACCTGGAATCGATGGAAATGGCAAAATGAGTAAATCGTTAGGAAACGGTATTTATATCTCCGATCCTGCCGATGTCTTACAGAAAAAAGTTATGAGTATGTATACTGATCCAAACCACATCCATGTACAAGATCCTGGACAAGTAGAAGGGAATATGGTCTTCACCTACTTGGATGTATTCGGAACAGATAAAGAAGCAATTGAAGAAATGAAAGCTCATTACCGCCGCGGCGGACTTGGTGATGTAAAGATCAAACGATACCTCATTGATGTATTGGAAGCTGAATTTGCACCGATCCGCGCACGCCGAGAAGAATTGGAAAAAGATCCTTCAGCTGTTATGGAAATCTTGCGTAAAGGTAGTGAAGAAGCTGCTAAAGTAGCTGCACAAACACTTTCTGAAGTAAAATCAGCAATGGGAATCAATTACTTCCATTAATTCATTTACTCTAAAAAACAGGCTGTAAAGGCCTGTTTTTTTATCTCGTCTCTGTGCTATTCCTTTTTTAAAATCAAAAAAAGAGATGTGACAAACTTGTGTCACATCTCTTTTTCAAATGAATAGTCTTCAAAAGCTACTTGATCGTTACTTACTATATTTTCCCTCTTAGCGAATACTTGCCTCTAGGTTTTCTATCAACGCTTTTTCGACTTTTTCCATCGCTTTATTGATTTCTTCATCTGTCAATGTTGCTTCAGGGTTGACGAATGTCAGGCTATACGCCATGGATTTATGTCCTTTTTCGATGTTTTCTCCTTGATAGACATCAAATAATTGGATATCTGTTAAAAATCTTCCAGCAGCAGAATGGATAACTTCTGTTAATTCCTGATTTGTCACAGTTTCTTTTACAAGCAAAGCGATATCTCGGCTGACTGCTGGGAATTTTGTCACTGCTTCAAAAACGATTTCTTTTTGGGCAGCTTCCACTACAGCAGATAAATCAAACTCAGCAACATATGTTTCTGGAATATCATAACTTTTGGCAATTGTCGGATGTACTTGACCGACAAAACCGATGAATTGTTCGCCAAGGTAAATCGCAGCAGTTCTTCCAGGATGCATTTCTTTTATTTCTGTCACCGTTTGATAATGGATATCTTCATGGATACCTAGTTGTTCAAATAAGTTTTCTAAAAGACCTTTGATGGTGAAAAAGTCTACGTTTTGTGCTTTCGTCTGCCAATCTTTTTCTTCCCAAATACCAGAAATAGCGATTGCTGCATGTTTTATTTCTTGTGGCAGATGTGTGCGCGGATCATTTTCTTGGAAGAATACTCGACCGATTTCATATAAAGCAATCTCTGTATTTTTTCGAGCAGTGTTATAACTGATATCATCTAATAGTCCGCTGATCAAATTCATTCTTAATACAGAACGTTCTTCGCTCATTGGCCAGTCCAAACGTGTAATATTACTTTCTTTTATAACAAACTGTCTTGATTTTTCTTCTGTTGTCAATGCATAACTGATGGCTTCGCTCAATCCGCTTCCTTCAAAGATTGTACGAATTTTACGAGTAGTTTCTTGTTCTTTTGACAAGCTTCCAGCAACCGTTTCTCCACTTGGAAGAGTAGATGGCAACTGGTCGTATCCATAAATACGAGCAACTTCTTCGATAATGTCTGCTTCGATTTGGATATCCCATCGTCTTGGTGGTACGACTACGGAATAAACATGATCCTTTTCTTCATAGCTAAATCCAAGTGCTTCAAAAATCTCATTTACTTCTTTAACGACAAGAGATGTTCCTAAATATTGATTGATGCGTTCAAGTGAAATCTTCACTGATACGTCTTCTGCTTTGATTTCTGAACCTTTGACCGCACCTTGTAGAACTTCCCCACCTGCAAGAGAAACGATCATTGCTGCAGCAACCTCACTGGCTTCTCCAACAGTTGCATGGTTGATCCCTTTTTCAAAGCGTGCAGAAGATTCGCTACGCAAATTAAATTGTTTTGCTGTACGACGGATCGAAATTGGATCAAACAAAGCAGATTCCAGTGCCACTGTTGTTGTTTCATTCGTAATCTCTGAATCTAATCCACCCATGACACCAGCCAAAGCAACTGGTTCTTTGCCATTAGTGATGACAAGATTGTCAGTTGTCAATTCCCGAGATTCTCCATCTAACGTGACTAATGTCTCATTTTCTTTTGCATGACGGACAAGGATCTCATTTGATTTCAATTTGTCGTAGTCAAATGCATGTAGTGGTTGTCCGAATAAAAGCAAAATATAGTTCGTCACATCTACTACATTGTTGATTGGGCGGATGCCTTCATTCATCAAAAGATTTTGCAGCCATTGAGGACTTGGTTGGACGTTTACTCCTTCAATGATGCGGATTTGATAGGCAGGAACGACTTCTTTATCTTCAACTGTCACTTTGATTCTATCGCTAGCAAGTTGTGATGATTCTACTAATTTCTCGTCATCAAATGTAGGCGTCTGACGATAGATTGCCCCAACTTCATAAGCTACGCCACGCATTGACAATGCATCTGCACGATTTGGTGTGATAGACAATTCAATGATCGAATCATCCATATCTAAATAAGGAAAAACTGGATCGCCATTTACAGCTTCTTGTGGCATATAATAGATACCTTCAGCGTATTCTTTCGGTATAACACTGTCTGAATAGCCAATTTCTTGTAACGAGCAAATCATGCCATTTGATACTTGACCACGCATTTTCCCTTTTTTGATCTTCACATTTCCAGCAATCCGTGAGTTAGGAAGCGCAACGATCACTTTGATTCCGACCTTCACATTAGGCGCTCCACAAACGATTTGAGACAGTTCGTCTTCACCAATATCGACTTGACAAATAGAAAGGTGATCAGAATCTGGATGTGGTACACATTCCTTGACTTCACCGACAACGATTTTTTTCAAGCCTTCTTCTGGAACCGTGATTCCCTCGACTTCGATTCCTGTTACAGACATTTTATCCGCTAATTCTTTTGGTGTTACATTCGATAAATCCACATAACGATTAAGCCATTTATATGAAACTAACATCTTCTTACTCCCCCTTGAACTGACTTAAGAAACGTAAGTCATTTTGATAGAAATTACGGATATCATTCACTCCATACCGCAACATAGCTACGCGGTCTGGTCCAAGGCCGAAAGCAAAGCCTGAATATTCTTCTGGATCGATTCCTGACATCTTCAACACATTCGGGTGCACCATGCCAGCTCCTAAAATCTCGATCCATCCAGTGTATTTACATACGTTACAACCGGCACCACCACATTTGAAACAGCTGACATCTACTTCTACTGATGGCTCCGTAAATGGGAAATAACTTGGACGCAAACGGATTTCACGATCTTCCCCAAACATTTTTTTCATTACGACTTCTAATGTTCCTTTAAGGTCGCCCATCGTGATGTTTTTATCAACAACTAGCCCTTCAATTTGATGGAACTGATGGCTGTGGGTCGCATCATCTGTATCTCTGCGGAAAACTTTTCCTGGCGAGATCATTCGTAGAGCACCCTTAGAGAAATCATGCTTTTCCATTGTTCGTGCTTGGACTGGTGAAGTATGTGTCCGAATCAATATCTCGTCTGAAATATAGAAAGTATCTTGCATGTCCCTTGCCGGATGGTCTTTTGGCAGGTTCATCCGTTCGAAATTGTAATGGTCAGACTCTACTTCGTAACCTTCTACGATCTGATACCCCATACCTACAAAAATATCTTCAATTTCTTCCATGATTTGCGTCACGATATGACGTGTACCATGCTTTACTTTTCTACCAGGCAATGTCACGTCTACTGTTTCTTTTGCCAAAGCTGCATTTAACGCTTCTTCTTCTAATACTTGTTTTTTTCGCTCTATTTCTTCTGTCAAAAGGTCTCGGATCTCATTTGCGAAACTTCCGACTTTTGGACGTTCTTCTGGACTTAGATCTTTCATCCCACGCAATACTTCTGTGATCGGTCCTTTTTTTCCTAACGTTTCAACACGTATTTGATTTAATTCTTTTAAATCTTGTGCCGCCGTGATTTTGACGATTGTTTCTTCTTTCAAGCTCTCTAATTGTGCTTGTAAAGACATGTGCTTGTTCCTCCTTTAAATTCCAAATACAAAACAAAAAGACCTCATTCCTGTTAAGGAACGAGGTCTTCGCGTTACCATCCTAATTTGCGGATAAATAAACTTACACCGCACTCTTACTTCGTTAACGACAGTTGCCGGTCTGATAATGATCAGACGAACTCGGAAAGTGAACTTCATTTTTCAAACACAGGACCTGTTTTCAGTCTGTGACAGATCTCCCTGAACTGGTTTAGCCAAACTACTCTTTTTCGTCATCGTTCTTTTACTTATTCGTATGGACTATAGTTTACAAGATTTTTTTTACAAAATCAACCGCATTCTTCCTCTGTGACCCATTTTTCGCTCCAAACTTGTATTTGACGCATTGCTTTTTGCAAGTCTGCTCCTTTTTCAGTCAAGAGATATTCTGAACGGCTTTTTTCACTACAGGCAATGTTTCGAGTGACTATTCCTTCTTTTTCTAATTCCTTCAAGCGTTCGACCAATACCCGATCACTAACCATCGGGATTTTTGCCGCAAGCTCGACAAAGCGTTGCGGACCATTTTCGAGTAGTACATCGATAATCAATCCGTTCCATTTTTTTCCTAAAATAGAGAACGTTTTTTCAAATTTAGGACACAAAACGAATTCTGTCTGTGTTAGCTCCATCATACTCACCTCTTCCCAGAGTATAGCATAATCCTTACAAAACATAAGTCAAGTTTGCTCAATTATAATTATTTATTAATGTTTATGATTCGTTTCACCCGAAGTAAAATTAGGAAAACATTTTCTACAGGTTTATTCAGTGCTTCTGTCATTGCTTGTTGGTAAAGTCTTAGCTGTCCTTGATATTTTTGGACGATCGCGTCTATTTCTGCTGGATCATCCGGATGTAAAATGAAATCTGTTTTAAAATCATAGATATGGAGATGATCTTTTTCTTCTAAGTATCCATCGACGATTCCGTGGATCAATAGCTCATCTTCCTGATTTGGATAGTCTTGAAATACTTCATCAGCAGAAAGCAGCATGGAAAAAGGTTGTTCCCGTTTTACGTTTTCTTTGTTGGCAATCAATTGTTGCCCAAGTTCTGTTTGAAAGAACCATATAATAGAAGAAACATCTACTTTTTTTGCGACCTTTTCGTCTATTAACCGTTTCTTTACTAATTCCTGCAACTTTTGATTGATGCTCTCTGTAGTTGGCATCTCTAATGGCAGCAATTGCAATAAAGCATGGGTAGCTGTTCCAACAGCAGCTGCCGACACTTGCCGATCTTTTTGTAAAAATTTTGGTTCTGCTAGTTGTTCTTGCGTATAACGGAATTGACGAGATGCTGCCTTTGTCTGACTACTTTCCAGAGTCAAACGTGATTCTTGTGTATCATCTGGATCTTCGAATAATCGTTTGATCTCAGATACAGATTGATAACTTGTGGTTTGCGAAGAAGCCTGATAAGGATATTCATAGGCTAGACGTTTTTGTAACGAATCTGCTAATACAGTTTCCTTTTCTTTCATCTGCTCATCTAAGTTAACCAGTTCTTTTTCAGCAAGCAACTGTCTTTGTTCAATGATTGATTGCTGATTCATCCATGAAATGGAAAACTGTGCATTTGAATCTTGAAGGAGAGAAGTCGAAACTTCTTCCTCTAAGTATTTCTGCATTTCAGGATGACGGATCAATCCGTAACCAATCCAATTCATCAAGCTGCTTCTGCCCTTCAAACGTAGCGCAGGATCAAAAACCAACTCCTCATGATCAGCTGCTTCAGACCACGTTTGGATCATTTGCTCTTTATTTTTATAGGAACCGACAATGAAAAGCTTTTGTTCTGCCCGAGTCAATCCTACATACAATTTACGCATTTCTTCCGACAACAATTTGTTTTGCTTTGCCAATTTGATGGCTTGAAACGGTAACGTATCATATAACACCCGTGTTTCAGGATCCATATAGCGAATACCTGCTCCAAGTTTTTCTTCAAAAGCATACCGATTGCGCAAGTCTTGTAAGTTAAATTCTTTCGTCATATCTAACAAAAATACAACTGGAAATTCCAAGCCTTTACTTGCATGGATCGTCATTACGCGAACAGCATTATCTTCTATTGAAATGACTGGTTCTGCTAAGTCTTTATCTTTTTCTTGCATTTTTTCAATGAAACGCACGAACTGATATAATCCTCTGAAAGAACTTTGCTCGTAAGCTTTGGCACGATCGACCAATGCATAAAGGTTGGCTTGTCTCTGTGCCCCTGCTGGCAGACCGACCACATACTCTAGATATCCCGTCTCATAATAGATATCCCATAACAAGTCAGTGATCGAAGAACGGCGAGCAAGTTCTCGCCAATGATCTAGTTGTTTGCCAAAATGTTCCAGCTTAACCGCTAATTCATCTTCGTTTGATGCTTGATAAGCAAGCACGGCATCATAGTAAGTATGTGCACGGTCGGCTAATCGGATGCTGGCTAATTCTGGTTCAATCAAACCCACGACTGGCGAACGCAATACAGCCGCAAGCGGAATATCTTGATAGGGATTGTCAATTAATTGCAGCAGCGAGATCATCGTGCGAATTTCTGTCGCTTGAAAATAGTTTTGAGCATCATTCATCTCCAATGGAATATCCAATGTTTTGAAAATCTCTAAAATCGTTAAGTTGTTCTTCTTTGTAGGTGTCAAGAGAACAATGTCTCTGTATTCTATCGGACGACTTTTCTTTGATTTTTTATCATAAATCATAAAGGAAGAATCAATCAATTGACGAATCTTCAGTCCTGTCATAAAAAGTTCGCCTTCTGTTTTGTCTTCCAGTATATCGTCAGTCGGAATCTCGATCTCTGATTCTTCCTGTTCTTTTTCATAGATCATGATTTCTGGCTCAAACTGTTCATTCTCCGGAAAGTCTGAGAATCCCTGTATCAGTTTGGCTGCTTCGTCATAATTGATTTGACCCACTGCTGGATCCATTAGTTGTTCAAAAATAAGATTCGTAAAAGAAAGGACTTCTTTTCTAGAGCGGAAGTTCTCAGCCAAAACGATCCGACGTCCGCCTTCTTTCTTTGAAAAATTCTCGTATTTCCCGATAAATAAACTAGGATCTGCTAAACGAAAAGAATAAATGGATTGTTTGACATCTCCAACCATAAACATATTTCCTTTTGTATCATCAGGTTCTCTTAGCCAGTATAAAATGGCTTCTTGTAATTGGTTCACGTCTTGATATTCGTCTACCATTACTTCTTTGAATTTTTTTCGATAATGTTTTGAAGCTTCACTTGGCAGCCATGCATCTTTCGTTTTTTCTGTGAGAATCTGCAACGCTAGATGTTCCAGATCATTGAAATCCAACACACCTTTTTCCCGTTTACGCATACTGAAACCGTCCATAAAGCTTTGCGTGACTTTTGTCATTTCTTCGACTAACGGTAGTGCTTTTTCCGTTAATTCTTCTATTTGGCTTGGTGAAACAGGAAAGTAACTTTTACTTATCTGCTGAATCAATTTTTTTGCTTTATCCCTCATGCCCTTGACTTCATTGGATATTTCTTTCAATTCTGCTTTACGACTGCTCTTAAAAGTTGAAAAAGTCAGTTGTTCCAAACTAACATAAGCTTCTTCTAACCGATCTTGCGAGAAAGCTTCATAGATATTTTTGATCTGCTGTTGTTCTCCGGCCACTTGCTCATGCATTTTTTCTAATCCTTCACCTTGTGCTAACTGAGTCATCTGTTCATATAATTGTACACATTGGTATATATCTGCCAAAACTAAAGGACGGATTTGTTCTTGATATAATCGAGATTTCGCTAACCCCTCAGTCAAACGATAATTATCGCTTAACTGTTCTAGCCATTTTTGGGGGTCAGGGTTGGCACGGGCAAACTCATAAAGAGAAAACACCAGATTCGTCAAGCCGTCATCTGAACGATCATTAGAAAAGTTCATTGTTAATTGGAAAAATCGTTCATCATTTTCTGCATAAAGTGCTTCTCTCAGCTCGTCCCACACATCCTCCTTCATCAAGATCGTTTCTGTTTCATCTGTTAACATGCGAAAGACCGGATCAATATCAATTAAGTAATAATAACGTCGAATAACTGTTAGACAAAAAGCATGTAAGGTTGAGATATTCGCTGTGGGCAATAAAACTAACTGCTTAGTAAAATGCTGTCTTCGTACAGGGTCGCTTTCGCTGTTGACCGCTTCTTGTAATGCCTCTTGAATTCTTTCTTTCATTTCTCTTGCGGCTGCTTCAGTAAATGTCACAATCAGTAATTCATCGATATCAAAACCCATTTTTAATTTTTCAATCACTCTTCGAACAAGCACTGTAGTTTTACCTGATCCGGCAGACGCAGAGACTAACAAATTATCTCCTTGATCGAAAATCGCCTGCCACTGATCATCTGTAAATCGTTCATTTTGCGGTTTTAAAGGAATTTGATTCACTCTTCTTCACTCCTTTTCAATATTCTGCGCAGTGCTTCTTCCTTATCTATTTTCTCCAGACGGTGGTAATTATTTTCTTTCAGCATCACATCAAACGTACAGATGCTTCTGAATGGACAAAATTCGCAGGCAATTCGCTGTTTATCTTTATAAGCTGGGTTCAGTTTGATTTCTCCGGAAGTGATTGCATCTCCAGCTAACCGCATATTTTCCCGATTATGCGCCATGAATAGTTGCAGTTCTTCTTCCGTGAAAAATTTATCTTTGCTGAAACTACCTTTTTGGTATTCATCTTTCGCATTTTTTTTCACTGGATAGATCAGTGATTGTTCTTTTGCTTCCAGTGAATGATCTAGTACTTCTAAAAGAGCGGGATCATCGACAAAAACGCCATCATAACTAAATTTTTTCAATGTATTCTTCTCTACATCATCTGTCTCTGTCAATACAGGATTATGAACATGTAAATAATAAGAGCCTGCTGGTTTAACAGCCGCCTTTCCAGTCAAACGTACCGCATCCATCAATGCTACGTCCAGATACGTCAATAATTGCATAGCCATGCCATAATAAGCTTCTGTGACATCAAATGAACGTCCACTAGATTTGTAATCAATAACGCTTAACCAAGTGTCTTCTTGTTCAGAAGCTACATCAATCCGATCGATTTTTCCTCGAACGTGGAGTTTACCACCATTACTCAACGGTAATTCCAGACCTGTGATACCTTTTGCTCCAGCAATCTGACCAAATAAAATCTCCGTCTGAAGAGGATGCATGCCCGTATTTTTGCTCTGTTTGTGCAAAGCCCATGCCACTTTTTGGATCGTCTGTCCTAATTGATAGCGGATATAGTTCATTCTTGCAGAACTATCCAATATCTCAAACCGAAGTTCTCCGAACACTTCTTGCAGCACTTTTTCAGTAAAGTCTTTACGCTGCGCATCGGTCATATTCACTAAGGATAATTGGTTTGAAAACAATAGCTTGAAGAAACGATCCAATGATTCATGATAAAAATCACCTGTTGCTGCTGGAGTCAGACCATAAACAGTTCGTTCTTTCAATTTCAAACCAAATTGCATGAAGTATTTGTATTCACAATTATAAAAATTCTCCATACGTGAAATCGAAGTATAAATTTCTTTTCCATAAAGTTCTTCCGCCATTTTTTCTGGCATCGAAACAGGCACATTCAAATGTTCCTGACTTTCAAAGATTTGTAAAGCAAAATTGCGCCATGAGGAATTCAGTACTAATTCTTTGAGCTTTTGCCAGTGTTTTGGTACAGGTTTCTTTTCATCTAAAGCTAATCGATAAATCCTATTGACTGTATTGATTCCGCTTCTGTAAGTTCCTACATAACAATCAGGATCGCTTTCGATCGTCAAATGCTCTTTTCTCTCGACGGGAACTGATAAATATTCTGTGATTCTGCGTAAATAAGGAGACATCTTCAGTGAACCATCTGTGTCATAGCTTTGTGCATAGCTAAGATATAATCGATCCGTTCCGGAAAGAAAAACAAGGTAGGCTTGGAAAGGCTCAAAAGAGATACTTTCTTTTGATGGGTCGAATAAAAACTGTCCATCTGGCAAAGCTTGATTTAATACTTCTCGTTCTTCACTAGACAACAATCCTTTTGTTTCTTTACGGTCTGGAAACACTTGATCATTCAAACCTAATGCAAAAGTGACGGCAGCTTGATTCGGTCGAACTAATTCCAAACGGTTGATGCGCACTTGGTCGATTGCGGTAGGGATTTTACCATAACTTAGATTTTCTAGACCACTCGTAATGATTTCTTGGAACAGTGACCAGTCAAAAGCTGTTTCACCATAAATGACTACATATTCATCCAGCAGATCAATCAGCGCTCCCCATGTCTGCTCATGGTTTCTTGCCGCTTCTAAGTTTCCTCTATCTACTTCCTGATTACGCCAAAACAATAATTGTTGCTGTACACCACTTTGGATCAAAAATTGATAAAAAACATTTGCGGCCGCTTGTCCTGTTTTGCTTTTCTTTATTTTTTTAAAAAATGCAGGTACAGATTTCTGAAATAATCGTCTAATCGTATTTGACTGTTCTTCCAGATGCTGCACGTCTTCAATCTGCTCTGCTTCAAAATCATACGCTACAAACTGCCAATCTTTTTCACGCGTCCAGTAAGTGCCTTGATAATTATAAGCAAGTGCGACATTTTCTGTGATGTCCAATTTTTTCCTGAATTCATCTCGTTCTTGTTTCCATTCATCCAGTTCGGTTTCTGTTTCCATCGATAGGAACAATTCCGTCTTGAAAAAACGCATAATATCACTTAGCCGATAAGAATAGCGGTCAAGAGCGAACAGACTGTTGATCCATTCAATCAGCGGATGATTTTCCATCATTTGTTCTTCATCGATATAAAATGGAATCGCCATTTCTTGAAAGATTGGTCGAAGAATATTTCCATATAAGGACATATTTTTTGTCAGTACTTGGATATCACGATAACGGTAGTTTTCTTCACTGACTAGCCGTCTGATTTCAACAGCTAACTGTCGGACTTCCTCAGTTGGATTTTCAGCTTCCCACAAATGGAGAGCCTCTTGTTCCCCTAATTTGCGGACGGTTGCTTTCTTTTGGCTAGAAGTCTCTTCCCACATCGTTTGCAGCAACTGCAGCGCTGTCGGACGATTCTGCTCTGGCGCAAAACGATCTACTAATATAGGAACTTTCCGTTCTCTCGCACTTTGAAAAAGACGGAAATAAAGCTTTCCAGTCTCATGAAAGAGCGTAAGTACTTCTGGAAGATCCGCTGTATAAGGACGATCCAACAATAAATCGACAACTAATTGCCCCTTTTCCATCATCGCCTGCAGTAATTGATACTCTTGCCCATTGATTCGGGAAAAACCGCTGACGATAAATTTGACGTTGGTGAAATCTTGTGTCTGCATATAATTTGCCAGTATAGCCAGTGCATCTTCATTTGATAGGGCACGTTCGGTCAATTCGCTGTCATAAGCTGAAAAAATCAGCTTCAAGTCTTTCATTTTAAGTTGCTGGTCTTCTGCATTCGGTGAATCACCAAATAAAAGCATCAAGTCTTCCGGTTGAATATTCCCTGTGCGCAATTCACTATAGAGTTCTTGCAATTGGCGAATAAATCCTCTTTTATTGATTTCTCCGCGAAAGATCGTTAATTCTTCCTCATGTTTTTCTAAAATCTGTCGCAAGATCATCGCAGACCCGGATTCTGATAATTCATTTCCTGTAAGAAGGGTTGTCTGTTGCAGCAAATACCAAGCCAGACGGTAAAAACTGAATACTTGAACATTTGTTGTGCTGAAAGCTTTTTTCCCGCTTCTTCTTCGCATCTCCGCTAAAATTTCTTGTTCCTGTTCGAATTTGCTGTAATTGGGAACAAGGAAAAATACTTGGTTGCTTGCATCTTGGTCGAGCCAAGCTGACGCTTCGTCGATCAAGACTTGACGGTGATCTTTTTTCCCGTTTCCAAGAATAAATTGTAAAGACATGCTTTTCCTCCTTCAACACATGATACGGTGCTTCTTTATTATATCAAAAAATACTGAACATTTGTTCTATATTCTTCAAATTATATACTTTTATGGTTCTGATATTTCTATCTTTTTTGAGTATACGCAAAAAGACAGGAATCGCTACAAATAAGCAATTCCTGTCTTTTCGTGAGTTGATTAATGGATAGATCCCATTAGTTTTTTGATTGGTTCTTTCACAGTAAATAGCAAGATACCACCAACGATTGCTACTGCACCGATAATACCGAAGTAGGCAGATTCTGTTCCCGGTGTGTAGAAGCGTGCAATTTGTGCATTGATTGCTTGTGAAGAAGCATCAGCTAAGAACCAAATAGCGATTGTTTGTGATTCAAATGCTCGTGGTGCTAATTTCGTTGTTACAGACAAACCAACTGGTGAAAGACACAATTCAGCAATAACCACGATGAAGAAACTTCCTAACAACCACAATGGACTTACTTTTCCACTTGTCCCATAAAGCATACCTGGCAACATCAATAGTAAGTATGATAATCCTGCAAACAAAAGACCAAGAGAGAATTTCACTACTGTAGATGGTTGGCGTTTGCCAAGTTTTGTCCACATTGTTACGAATACCGGCGTCAAAATAAAGATGAAAATCGGATTCAATGATTGATACCAGCTTGCTTGGATCGTCACACCAAATAGTGTAGATTGCGTACGTTCACTAGCAAATAAAGCTAAAATAGATGAACCTTGTTCTTGTAATGACCAGAAAATGATTGCTGCAAGGAATAATGGGATATACGCCCATACTCTTGGTTTTTCTTCAGCAGTTACATCTTTTGAAGTCAACATTTTGATAAAGTAATACAACGGTAAGATGATCCCCAATACACTGATTGTATTGACAAAAAAGTCGATTGTCAGATGACCAGTTAATTGTGCCCCACCGAATACTGCAGCGATAACAACAAGTGCGATGATCAAGTTACGGATGAATCCTTTACGTTCTTCAGTTGTCAAAGGATTCGGCGGTGTAGTACCCACTCCGTCTAATGTCTTGCGTCCTTGGATGATGTATTGTAATAATCCAAAGAACATCCCAATAGCAGCTAAAGAGAACCCTAAATGGTAGTTATATTCTTGACCGATTGTCCCAACGATTAGTGGTGCTAATAATGCCCCTAAGTTGACACCCATGTAAAAAATCGAAAATCCTGCATCTCTTCGCAAATCAGTCTTTGAATAAAGATGTCCGACCATGCCAGAAACGTTTGGTTTCAAAAAGGCGGTTCCGATAATAATCAATGCCATTGAAACAAACAATGTACTTACACCAAATGGTAAAGCCAAGACGATGTGTCCAAGCATAATGAAGACTCCACCAAAGAATACAGTGCGTTTTGCTCCTAACATTCGGTCAGATACCCAACCGCCGACGATACTAGACATGTAGATCAGCGATCCGTATATCGACATGATAGCTAATGCTGTTGCTCGTGGTAATCCAAGTCCCCCGTTAGCAACTGTATCGTACATATAATAGATAAGTAATGCACGCATACCATAATAACTAAATCGTTCCCACATCTCAGTGAAGAACAAAGTTGACAATCCCTTCGGCTGCCCGAAGAAGCCCTTGTCTTGCTGTTTTTCCATAATCTATACCCCAATTCTTTAAATTTTCAGAAAATATTATACATCTTTACCGAAAAATTTAACTAAAAAACTTATTTAAGAAATATAAACTAATTTTCTATAAAAACAAGTAATTTTTAATGGCAATATCATAAAAAAAAGAAGATAGAGATTTAATAATTATATATCAGCTGTTTTTTTCAAATAAGCAAAAATTCCTAAAACACAGCAATGAAAGCGATAACCATAAAAATCCTTTTCTAACGATTTCCCTTATTAAAATTGTTTTTTTTACTTCGCTTATTTTTTGTGAGCATATCTGTTTACTTACTTTTTGTAAGATGATATACTTCATTTCGTAATCAATTAAAAAAATGCAAAACGCAAATCAAAGGAGAAATTTTATTATGACAACTTTTACTGACACTTTAAAAAACCGCCGTTCAATCTATCATCTAGGACGTAACGTTTCACTTTCTAATGAAGAATTGACAGCTTTGATCAAAGAAGCAATTAAAGAAAGCCCAACTGCTTTCAATGCTCAATCAACACGCGCAGTTATTCTTTTCGGAGATGCACATGAAAAACTCTGGGAAATCACTGAAGAAGCACTTCGCCCATTGACTCCAGCAGAAGCTTTTCCAAATACACAAAACAAATTAGCTGGTTTCAAAAATGGTTATGGTACAGTATTATTCTTCAAAGATACTGACGTGGTAAAAGGTCTACAAGAACAATTTGAATTATATGCAGACAACTTCCCAGATTGGTCAGAACAATCAAACGGAATCGCAACAGCGAACACTTGGGTAGCATTAGTTGATAAAGGATTGGGCGCAAACCTGCAACATTACAACCCAGTTATTGACGAAGCAGTTGCAAAAGAATGGAATATCCCTTCAAACTGGAAACTACGTTCACAATTAGTATTCGGTTCACCAGAAACACCAGCTGGGGAAAAAGAATACATGAACGATGCAGATCGCTTCCGTGTATTCGGATAATTTTACTTGAAAAAAACAGAGGTTGTGACAAACATCTTGTCGCAACCTCTATTTTTTATTCTGGATCGATCATAATATCAATCTCCGCCTCATCGTTCAAGCGTTGGGACAAAAATGGAACTAATTCTTCTAATGATGCAGAAAATTTCAGCATCGGTCCCCGCCATCCGTTTCGGAAAAAATTCATTTTTACAATTTTAGAACCTTTTGGTTGGTACAACACGATTTTATTGATTTCAGAAAAAGGAACACCTTTTTTATCAAAGCTATTCAAGACAAGCCCTTCTTCTGTAATTCCTCGACTGTCCAACAAAAAACTAATAAAAATCATCGCTGACAAAATCCCTTTTGCCAATTCATCTGCTGTAGGCTGACTGATGAGTGTGTACCAAATGACTAGTACTACTAAGAATGGTATGACCAAGTAGACCCATCGATTCCGAACAGTCCGATAAATAATTTCTTTTCGCACCAGCCAAAGAAATAAGAACATAACAACAACGAATAAAAACAATAGGACCGTAAAAAATGTTACCATGACAACTCGCCTCGCTTTTTCTTCTCCTGAAAACAGGAAAAGAATACTGATTTACCTTCTCAAAGAAATTGGACTTGCAGCACGCCGCACGTCCAATTATTTTCTTTATTCAAATGTATCATATTTTGCAACAACCATGCTTGCTTTTTCATCTAATAACTCTTGATCCTCTGCAGCACATTGGGCAACTTTGACCACGGCACAGTTTGTCATTTTTGATACAACTTCACCAACGACCGTTTTTGTAAAGCCAATTGGTTTGCATGCATATTGTTCTCCTAAATTAATCATTTCTTCCGTCATCAAAATCCTCCTAAACTGCTGGAACTTTTCTCCATATTACAATTGCTATTTTTTGGAGATTTAACTATTTGATTTTTTGTTTACAGTCAAAAATCAACCTTACAGGCATTATAGCGTACTGTTTTCGTTTTCACAATTAAAACAGCTGTTGTATCTAGAAGAATTTTTTCTAAAATAATAAATAATATTCCTCAAAAACTGATTATTTCTTACATATTTAAATAAAATACTTCCCTTCCCAATAAAAATACACTTATAATAGGAAAGATAAACAGCTGAAAAGGGAGATTTCCAATGAAGAAAAAAACATTAAAAAAACTATTGTTTCTAGGAGGTACAGCTACTCTTTTATTAAGCGGTACAAGTTATTACCTACATATCCATTCTCCAGAACATACAATGAATACTACACAAAAAAGTTCAACACAAAAAACGAAAAAAACAAAAGAGAAAGCAGAAGTTTTGCTAGATGTTCCATTGGAGAGCCAGTTTGACTCTCCTTCTCTAGAAAATGGCTGCGAGGTCACTTCGCTTTCCATGCTTTTATCTTTTTATGGTTATGAAACGACT
The DNA here is from genome assembly GCF_001814765.1 of Enterococcus sp. HMSC061C05. Classification (NCBI taxonomy): domain Bacteria; kingdom Bacillati; phylum Bacillota; class Bacilli; order Lactobacillales; family Enterococcaceae; genus Enterococcus; species Enterococcus sp. HMSC061C05. Next base: position 4,414 of record NZ_KV817725.1, on the reverse strand, counting down.
AAAAACCAGTTAGCTGAACAATTGGATTACGTCCCTGTTTTCAATGCAGATGGGACTCATGGCGATCCTAATGAAGGATTTGTTGGAGATATCAGTGGCGGAGACTGGGCTATGGGCGTCTATGTCCCTCCTATTGCCTCTCTTGCTCAACAAATCGTCCAAACGGATTATCATACTTTTCCAAAAACAGACGCTCAACTAGATGATATCAAAAAAGCTCTATCTAAAGGAAATCCTGTATGGACTTCCGTGACTATCAATTTTGAAGTCCCTGATGAAACTGATTTTATGACTTGGACAACAAACAACGGAGAAGTAAGAGTCACTCCACTTGTTCATGCTTGTGTAGTCACTGGATACGACAAAGAGAATATTTACGTCAACGACCCCTATGGCGTAAAAAATCGAGCAGTACCGATCAATGATTTTTCGGCCATTTTCACTGCAATGGGCGGACAAATGCTAACTTTGGAGAAAAGCTAGTAATTAAAGTAAAAATCCCTTATACTCTAGATACCGAACCTTTGAAGGGAGCACAGATAATGGAAAAATTCACTCATAAAAAAATGGATCCAAATGAAATTCCGATTATTTTTGTCCGTGACCGCAAAGGAAATGTTCAAGGTAAAGTTTCTATTAATGAGTGGAACGAACGGCGCAGACCTGCTACCCTCAATGAACTAGAAATCAAACTGTATCGTCAAGCTCTTGTCTATTATGGAGACCAAGAGTATGGAAAAGCAATCGATTTATTAAAATTTCTAATCGCTCGAACAGAGTACACCCACTTTGAATATATCGAGCGTTTAGCAAACATTTACCATATCATGAATGAACCTATCAAAGAATATCAGTTGCTTGACTCCGTCTTGTCAGTAGCAGAGCGGATTGCCCTTCCTGCTGGACTGGAAAAGAAACTGGTGCGTCGCCTTTTACGAGTAAAACAACAACTATCTGATCAAGAAAAATAACTTGCGTTTTTTTAGAAAAGTGCTATGATTATTTTGTTGAATAAATGGGATGTAGCCAAACTGGTAAGGCACTTGACTCTGAATCAAGCAATTGTAGGTTCGAACCCTGCCATCCCAATTTGATGTGCTTGTTGATAAGAAATGAACCCCTGAAAAAAGAATGATCTTTTTTCAGGGGTTTTTTGGAATATTTTTATTATTTATTATTTAGTTTACATAACTTTATTATAATCAATAATTAAATCTGTAGCACTCATACAGTAGATTTAGCCAATAATTGCTAATGCTTTTTCCGGAACTTTTTCTCTAGGAACTTCTTCATACGTTTCTATGTGTGCTCCTTTATTGCTGATTTTCAAATAATGATTTTCTTTTAACACAGAAAGTCCATTAAATTCAATTGTTCGTTCTTCCCCATCGGCATTAGCAGCTTTTTGAACATACCTTGCCGTTCCATGTTCATTTACTTCCTCTGGTTTTTGTGTTTTTACATAGACCTCACCTTTTTCAACTAATGGATTTAGTTGGTCAAGTATACCAGGGATTTCCCCGTAACTTCCTTCAGTATAGTATTTCAGTCCAAATAGCAAAATACCACTAATCGCCGCCAATCCTATCAAATATTTAATCACTTTCATCTTTCTACCTCCTTGTTATATATCCAGTATATGGGGCAATTAGAGAAATTCCATCCGTCCTAAGTTGGAGATTTTTCTCCTACTTTAGAAGCGAGAAACAAGTGTTTTTTTAGCAAAAATGATCGTTATTTGATATTATGGTGATGTGGATAATTTAGATTTTCTCGCTTTATCCATGGAAAAAAATCAAGTTGATGGCAAAGGATGTGTTCAAAATGAATCAAGAAGAATTATTTCAAAAAGTCAAGGAAATGATAAAAGGCGGCAACTTCGACGGCGCAAAACGATTTATCGAAGAACATAAAGAACAACTAGGTCCTTACAAAGAGAAAGCACAAAATCTTCTAAAAGACGTAAATATCGACAGTGTGAAAGACAAGTTCAAAAATCTATTTAATAAGTAGGAATTTTCATTTCTGGAACACCGTTTGTCCAGAAGAAGGGACTGTGACACGACTTTTGTCACAGTCCCTTGTTTTTCCTGAATCATCCTTACTAAAATAAGCGTGTCGGATCATAGTGATAAGTCACATTGCCGTTCAGCGATGCTTTTCCTACCACATATTTACGATTCTCCAATTTCAGCCATGCTTCTCGAAAAGCCATCAATTCTTCTCTTTTTACATCGATTTTTTCGATTTTTCCATCAATCAAATCTTGGATAAGTTGTTCATATGGATTCATTTTTTTCCTCCATTTACTGTTAATCAATAAGTTGTAAAAATAGGTTCATATGCCTTTTTAGTATCCAGATCTTCTCTGACTTTGACTGTCGTATAAATAATTTTTTCTACTGGGATACTATAATAACTACCTTCACCGTTATTGAATCGGTGAACGTCTTTCTTTGCTAAAATACCATTGATTTTATTCGTCAGTACACGTTGTTCGACACTATTGCTTACAACATAGTAAATCACCCGAATATTATTGATTAAATGCAAATCGATTTCTAACACTACATGATCCATGAAAATTCCACTCCTTCTTTCACTTTGATTATAGCAATTTTCCCCTATAAATTCAAAATCAATACATATTTTACTGGATAAATCCATAGAACTGCTTGCGCCTTCACGCACAAAGTGTTATTTTGTATCTTGGACTTTATTTATTGGAGGCAATAGTATGATCGCGATCGGTCAGTTCGTTTTTTATATTCCTTTTTTTATTATGCTAAGCATTCTTTTCTATTACATAAAATGGACGAAAAAGAAGTTTTCAGTTTTACTGGCCTCTTTACCTGCCGTATATTTTACTTATCAGATTTTTTCTTTTAGACATTGGGAAACAACATCTGTATTAGTGATACACATCATCGAATTGACGCTTGCAGTAGTTTTTCTAATCATTTGGATCTATTTTTTATATAAAAATCAGAATTGAATCCTAGCAGTTTCAAAAGAAAACGATTAAAGATCAGCAGAGATTTGCTGTATCTTTAATCGCTTTTTTCTATTCTGTGATACCAAAAAAATGTTTGAATCGATGAAGAAGCGTTCCTTGTTTTAATTCTATAAATTCTTGTGCAATCGGATATTTTTCTTCCAAATTTTCTTTGTTCTTTTCAATCAGACTTTTTGCTTCTTCATATTTTTTATCTGCACATAATACTTTTACTTCCTGTAAAACTTTTCCTGCTTCCATTTACCTCACCCTCTTGCCTTTTTTATGGCTTTAAGTTTGATTTAAGCTATACGCATTATTTTATATTCATCCCAAATAACCTTTTTTCATTTTTTACTCCTCGAACCAATCAGTTTTCTAAAGACTGATTGGTTCATCTTTTTTATTTTTCATCCATTTTATGCTGCTCTTCTGCTAATTTGTCTAATGCTTTAATGGATGTGACAGTTTTCGCATAATCATAGCTGTATAATTCTGTAAATTTATCAGGCAGAACAAACCACGCTGGATGGTAGCCGTTCGCAGTGATCGGGAATCCTTTGTCTTGTTGATTATCTCCATCCCACCTTACAGCAACACCTTTTTTTCCTTTCCACTTTATTAAAGCAATCGAGTATCCTTTTTTTGTTTGTGTGCCGTCTTCAATAATTGCTAAAATTTCTATTTTTTCTTTTGGTGCACGAACTTCTTGAGGGCGAACCATTTTCTATTCCTCCCTTATCTAATTACTTCACGACCAATACACTGCAAGGGGCATGTGAAACGACATAAGAAGCGGTCGATCCGACTAGTGCTTGTTGTATCGCTCCTTTTCCTGTCGCTCCCATAACGATCAAATCAATATTTTCTTGTCCAGGGATGACATTGGCAATCAAATTTCTTGGATCTCCAGTTTCAACTATTGCATGGATCTCAGCAATGCCGAACTCTTTGGCATCATTGATTTTTTTCAGCATGGCTACTTCTGTTCTTTGTTTTTCATCTGCATAGATTTTTGAAAAGGCATAGGCACTATGGGTCAGCTCAACTTTGTTGATGATTGACACGATAAATAAGTGGGCTTCATTGTCCTTTGCTAAGTCAAGGGCTTCAGCGAACGCTTTGATCGATTGTCTTGATCCGTCAACTGCTACCATGATGTTCTGGTATCTCTTACTCATTGGAACCGCCTCCTTTTTCTTTTATTGTAACATCTCAAGCAAAAATACAAAAAATATACGCAATGTGTAAATAAAATGATAATTAATAGCAATTTTTTTCAAGTTATTTATACATTTCTGTTCTCATTAGAACACTTGTTCTAAACCTATCATTTCTGCATTATGTGGAATTTCTCATCATTTTTCACATGAGATGAACATCATTCTGTTACAAAAAACGTGGATTTGTCATAAATTG